>JAFGEC010000534.1 GCA_016931775.1 Candidatus Zhuqueibacterota bacterium
GCGTATGCCAAACAAAAGTTGACGCCGATCGTTTTAAGAAAAGTGCTCTTGCCGGACATGTTTGAACCGGTGATAATCACCGTCTCTCCCGGTTTCGTCAAGCAGAAATCATTACTCACCCTGGTCTGAAACGGCAAAAGCGGATGAGCGAGCGATCTGACCTGAAATACAGGCGCCCGGTTTCCGTTATTCGTCTTTATCCGGGGGAATACGTGTTCCGGATTTAAATATGCAAAATTGGCCAGTGAGAACAATACTTCAAAATCTGCAAACCGGTCAACCCAGCTTGGCAGTATATTCAGCATTTTTTCACGTACCCGGTGCGCCAGGTAACTGCAGATAAAATCATAGGGCAACACCAGGTTAAGCGCCATATTCATCATGGGATTCATTCGCAAACCGACGGCAGCCGTAAGAAATTTGATTCGCCGTAATTGCCGGGACGGGGAAATCCGCAGTGATGTAAAAGGCCGGCAAAGCCGTGCCAACGCTCCGCCGGGTAAAAAGGGATAATTTTCAAGGACGCGCAGAGCCCGGCGAAATTTTGTCAATTCTTCGTCCAGTTGTATAATCATCTCGAAAAAAATATTAATAATCCGCTGCGATAATAGATGAAAGGCGGTATAGAAACTCAAACTAAGAATCCAATAGGGCGGGATAATCGATAAAACGAAACCGATAAACAGAGCGATATTGATTGCCACCCAAAATACGGCAACGGGCATCATCCGGGTTAAAAGTCTGGCCGGTTTTTTTATCTTTAACCAATTGAGAAGAGCATCGGTGTGTACAAGATCCGATGATATTAAAAAAAAGATCCTCAACAACTTGTTGCGAAAATGGGGCATAAGGAAAAGCTCTTGCACCAGTCGCTGATTCTTTTTGATAACGGCAAGATCGGGCGTAGCCCGACCCAGCAGTTCGACCAATCGCCGGCCCGCTTTATCCGTAATGGTCATATCGATCAAATGGAACAGCGATTGCGGTCCCGTGATGTCCAGGTCGGCGAGGATATGCGATGTGGGGAGATGGTCTTCGATTTTCCGCAGCGGAATATTGCGCCAGTCACAACTCATGCGGGCGGCCTGGGAGGATTTGAACCGGTGCCACATTTTTAACCGCTTTTTATAGCGGATTCGCTGCCTGTGGAAAAACGCCACCAGATTAAAGATACAAAAACATAAAAGTCCGGTAAAAACGGTTACAGTCGTGCTAAAACGTCGAGCCGTAACAAACACAACGACCACAAAAAATAAAAACAAAATCAAACGAATCCACGACAGTCTCTCAATAATCGACTCCTGCCTGGTAAAAAGACGGCTGAGCCGTTGGATCTGGCGGTTTAAAGCATGCTGACGGGAAGATACGGTCACAGGCATAAAAACTCACTTGCTGACTTGAGGCAACAACGGTAAAATCACGGTAAATTTTGCACCTTTACCTTGCTCGCTTTGTACGTGAATATCACCATTATGTTTTTGCAAAATTTTATAACTGATGGCCAAACCGAGGCCGGTTCCTACCCCAACCCCCTTGGTCGTAAATCCCGGATCGAATATCTTGTCAAAATGCTCCTTTGATATCCCCTTCCCGGAATCAGATATTTCAATATAAACATGGGTGGAATCGTGATATGTTCGAATATCGATGGTCCCATGCCCCTCAATAGCTTGTGCGGCATTTGCCAGAATATTCATAAAAACCTGGTTTAATTCATCCGAGTAACAAAAGATGGGCGGAACATCACCGTATTTTTTTATAACACGAATCCGGTTTTTCAGTTCATGCTGCATCAATTCCAGTGTGCTTTCCAGTCCTTTATGTATATCGGCCCGCTGATATTTGGCCTCATCGAGCCGCGCAAAGGTTTTCAGGCTTTTGACGATTTTTACCACCCGTTTGCTTGCCGTAACGATCAATTTTGTATTTTGCCGGATCACGTCTAAAAGGTCCGCCGGATCATGATCACCCGGTTTTATATTCTTTTTTTCGGCAAGATCAAATTTTTCATCCAGCAATTTTACAGCCCGCAGGCAGACATCGGCTGCACTGTGAATGGCACCGACCGGATTATTAATTTCATGAGCGACACCGGCAACAAGGTTACCCAGTGACGCCATTTTCCCCGACTGGACGAGCTGCGACTGTGCCTCCTGGAGGTGCCGGTGAGACTCTTCAAGGGCTTTATAAGCTTTTTCCAGTTCTTGGGCTTTTTCCAGTTCCAGCGTTTTTCTATCGTTTTCAGCCTGCAGCGCCCTGGCCCTGAGTTCCGACATTTCCAGGTCTTTGAGTTTCTTCTGATGTTCAACCTCGATACGGCGTTTTTCCTGCTCCTGTTCCAGTGCGATTTTTTGTTTTTCTTTGATGGTGACGATCATCGAATTAAAAGCATTCACAAGCTGCCCAACCTCGTCTCGTGAAGATACCGCCACACGATAATCCCAATTACCCTCGGCGATAACACGTGTACCCTTCACCAGGGCCATCAGGGGACGTGTAAACCGTCTGGAAAATATATATCCGGCACTCAAAGAAAGTGCCGTTATAGAGCCGTATACCAGCAAAAAGATCCACAGCAAATCTTGTACGAGTTCGTTACGAACAAGGTCTGAAACTTTAAAAATTTTATGCATTTCAAGCACGCCTTCAGCCGCCTCACCGAAGGAATTTTCGAGATTTCTTGTAACGACAATAAAACCGTGTTGCCCGTCACGCGCCCAAAGCGGTACAAACACAGATATTTTTCGAGGATTGGCACTGCCGGGTACAAAACCGGGTTCTTCTTTGTTACGCAGTTGTTCAATCAGATACCGGGGAGAAATTTGACTGCTGCTGTCACTATATATACGCTCCAAATTTTGGTTAAAGATTTCAACTGTACAGAATTCAAAGGGATAAGGCTGAGGCAAAGTCTCCGAACGGCTCTCCAGGACGGTCCAAAAGCGCTGCCGGTGGTTTTCGACATATTCGACAATACGCGACAGGGTCTCCTGTTTGTACTTGTCATATAATGTTTTGGAAATATCCACAGCCCCTTTAAGCACGGTTTGAAATTTATCATTCAATCCATAATCCAGACTGCGGTCAATAAGCCCCCGTACCAGAAAAAACGACGGAATCACCGGCAAAAGTATGGCAAGAAACAGTGCAAGAAAAACTTTGACACGAACTGAATTCATTAATTATTGGGATCCAAGATCTGAACGTGTGAAAGAATTTGAAAAAAACCAGTCCGACATATTTTCACCTTTAAAACTTTTTCGGCCGAAGAGCGACAACAAATTATTCATACTCAAGGTAAATCCCTGTGACTTTTCCATCGCCGACTTGGTCTCTTTTATCGATTCACCAAGAACGGCATTGACCTGATCAAAATCGGCTGCGATAGGGATAATTTCCACTCTCATACGAATTGAATAGGCTATGGATTGTTCCAATTGTGATTCATTAATAACCGGGATGCTGAGCCGGCCGATATTTTTTTGGGCATCCTTAAAATTATCAAAAACCAGTGCGGTATCAGGATACTTGACATAGTAATACTCATCCCAGACATTGTAAGAGATCGAACTCAAGGCTGTTATTGAACACACCTCTGCTTTTCCGCTGAATAGATTTTCACCTTTACGGTGCTCATAAACCGTTATATCCACCTTGACAATGGATGTCAAACCACTCTGTATCGTCGCCTGCATCTTTTGAGACAATAAATTTGAAAACTCGGCCGTCACAAACAAACGTCCATTGGTTATAACGGGTTGTATTCTGTCAATATAAATCGAGCTGCTTCCATCGGCCCATAATCGAAACGACAACGAAAGAAAAAGACAAATTGAAACAAATATTTTCAAAGTCCTCTTTTTCAACATGTACCCGTTAAAAAGAATGTCCTAACGCAACCTGTAACTTTATATAATTAAAAAAATCATTTTCGATACGGGAAAACGGCACCGTTAAATCAAGTCTCGCAATATTCACGATGGGCAACTTTATCCGGTAGCCGACACCCAGTCCATGGTGAAAATCCATAACTCCCGGTAATTCACCCGGTGACCAGATACCGCCCACATCGTAATAAAGCACAATAATATGTTTATACTGAGGAAACTCCGCACTTCCCAGGGGGAACCGCAGCTCAGTTTGGGCGGCCAGTAGCGAACTGCCCCAGCCGAGGGGTGTGAGTCTGGCAAAGGAATATCCACGCAGTGAATAAGATCCGCCCAGGTAGAAGCGTTCATAAAAAGGCGCTTGACTCGTTGTATAACCTGATTCCAGATGAAATGCAAAAACATTTCGTTCCGAAATCCTGTAAAACCACCGCCCGTCGTATGTCAACTTGGGAAATGCATAATTTGCGGAAAAATGTTTATACACAATTTCCGCATTAAAGGCGCCCCAAAAACCACTTGCCGGGAAAAGAGGATTATCCCTCGTGTCGGTATCAAATGTAAATCCGATCGCAGTCAATATCGCCCGGTTAAAATCATCGCCAAAATACGGCTTGAGGACCTGATTGCTAACCGGTTGAACCCCGACTTGTCTTCCCGTAAGTGAAAGAGATTTGTAAATATCAAACGGATTGGATAACTTGAAAGCCAGGCCGACATTTTGCACGGTCTGTGCCGTATCATTAAAATCCCAGTAATGTGTAAATTCGACACTGTTCAGAAATACGGAAATATCCAGCTGAGAAGCGGTTTCCAGGAAATCCGGCTGGGTGTATGAGACGGAAATCCCATCCTGCCTGTTTCCCCATTTCATTTGGAAATCAAGGTATTGTCCGTGTCCGAACAAGTTACTGAAATTAAATCCGACCGGGATGAGATACCAACCGTCCAGATCCCCATGCCCACCTTTGAAATAATAAGCCGGCCATTTTCTTTCTTCTATTTCTACAACCAACACGACAAGACCTTTTTCCGATCCGGGTTTGGTGTATACATCGGTGGATTTAAAAAATTTCGTCGCGTCCAGCCGGTTTTTATTGACCACTAAAACACCCGGTCCAAGTGTATCGCCGGGTTGAACGGATAAATGCCGCAGGATAACATGGTCATTGGTTTTTTTGTTTCCTATAATCTCAATATCCTCAAGTACCAGTACATGCGCCGGTTGGGATTCATTTTGAGAAAAAGCCGCGGAAAAAAGCAGGCCCGACCACAGGAAAACGGCTAATTTTTTGATCAAGGTATTTGCCATAAATATTTAAAAATAATAAATAAAAAAACTTGTTCATTGGGAATTATTTCTTCAATAATACCACCCACCCTGTAGATTCCCAAATATTTCAAGAGTATGTTTTTTATCGGTAACAAAATACCTGTTTTCAAACACGCTCATATAATCTGTTAGTATAATAAGAAAAGTCAAATGATTCAAGTAAAACTTTACACCAGGTATCCCCCAAAATTTTATTTATAATGAAAAACATACCGATACAATCAAATAGGCTTCTGTACTTGATGTATTTCTTTTTGACCTCGCGCAGAGCTGCAGAGACACAGAGATTTTAGCCGGGCAATTTGGATTAAAGCGTTGACTTTTATTATTTTGTTTTTTAAAGAATTACAATAAATGAA
>JAFGEC010000535.1 GCA_016931775.1 Candidatus Zhuqueibacterota bacterium
ATGTTTTCCTATTGCATATATTTCCGTTGACGATTCGAATGGGTAGCGGTAAATTTGTCCGAAAAGTGTTTCAGTTAATGATTATCTGACGAATGCCAGGACATAGGTTACCTTAAACTAAATTTGTGCCGGAACATGGGTTACCCTTTTTCTTATTTTATTGTATTGTGCCTCTGACAATATTTAAGAGAGGAGGCAGAACCCAGTGGAAACTGAAATCAGAAAAAAAGCGATTCAACGATATCTAAAAGGAGAAAAACCAAAAGCTATTTACACTGATTACGAACGTTCCAAAAAATGGTTTTTTAAATGGCTCAGACACTACCAGACAGGACAAAAGGATTGGTACAAAGACCAATCCAGAGCACCATTAAAGCGCCCCAGCCGAATTGATGATTCTGAAAAACAGCGGATTATCCAAATCCGGAAGAAACTTGAATCAGAACCGTTCGCGCAAACAGGGGCTTCAGCCATCAAATGGGAATTAAAAAAATCCGGTTTTGAGTTTCCTTCTGATCGAACCATCAACCGTGTGCTGAAGCGCGAGGGCCTGGTTAAAAAAAACTCCATACGTCCCCAAGGGCGTTGAGTATCCCTATTTTACAGGACCGCTCAGCTTTAACAATATTCACCAGGTTGATCTGATTGGTCCGCGTTATATCAAGGGTGATGGCCGATTTTACTCGTTTAATGTGATGGATCTGTTTAGCCACCGAGTTTATATTGAATCTCAAAGAACAAAAGAAGATCGCCAAGTAGCAGGCAGTTTAATGCGGTGCTGGAAAAACCTTGGCGTCCCTGATTTTTTGCAAATGGACAATGAACTGAGCTTCCGGGGTAGTAACAAATATCCACGCTCATTTGGCATTGTCATCAAATTAATTTTCGATAGGCCGTTCCGTTCATTGAATTGCTTTTCATGAAATCCTTATTTTTTAATCAAAATTCATGGACAATAATCGTTTTTCATGGCAATATAAATTCGACTTTTAAAAATGGGATTCATGAAGATGACAATTTATAATCAAAATTCACAAAATGTAACTGTTTTTCATGGCTTTCCAGAATTGGAGGATGGAGCTTGTTTAGCAGGATATTCAGCGCTAATTCATGCCCATGATTTGAAAGCTCCACTGCCGGATCATCTGTGCGCGACAGGCAGGAGACATAAAAAATACGACCATGGACGCTGGCACATATTTACACCGCGCCATAGGCCTGAAGACACGCTTTATGGGCATTTGACCTTTGCGCTTAAATATGAGGGCATTGATCTGGCTGTCCTTAATGCATTATTTCAAAAAATTGAAGCCCGAAAAATCCGGGAGATTATTCTTGCAGAGCCAACAGGCCGCTATAGCCGCAGATTGTGGTTCCTCTGGGAGTGGCTTCGTGAAGAGATGCTTGATATTGAAGATGCAAAAACAGGAAATTTTGTTCCTCTCGTTAATAGTAAGTTACAATATGAAGGAAAATCATGCCCGTCCAAGCGCCATCGGGTTCGTAATAATTTACCAGGGACACGCAATTTTTGCCCTTTGATCCGAAAAACGGAAAAACTTGAGCAATATATAGGTAAAACGCTATCAGAAAAAGCCATAAAAAATATCGGCCAGACCCACCCCGATCTGCTAAGCCGAGCGGCTGCCTTTCTGTTACTTAAGGACTCAAAAGCATCCTATACGATTGAAGGGGAAGCTCCACCACACAACCGGGTTGAACGATGGGGAAGAATAATTGGTCAAGCCGGGCAGCGCAAACTCAGTATTACTGAACTGGAGTATTTACAAAAACTCGTCATTTCAGATAATCGCTTTATTGAGCCTGGGCTGCGCATGGAAGGCGGTTTTGTAGGAGAACATGATCGAAGCTCAGGAATGCCTATGCCCGATCATATTTCGGCAAGGCCGGATGATTTACAGACGCTTATGAGCGGATTAATTGAAACATATGATCTTCTTCGTAAAGATGATTTTGATGCGGTATTAATGGCTACCCTTATTGCTTTTGGTTTTGTATTTATTCACCCTTTTGAAGATGGAAATGGCAGGATTCACCGCTATTTGTTTCATCATGTCCTGGCTGAAAAAGGCTTTGTTCCAAAAGGGTTAATATTCCCGGTATCTGCCGTAATTTTAGACCGCATAGAGGACTATAAAAAAATATTGGAGCATTTTTCAAAACCGAGGCTTGATTTGATTGAATGGCGACCGACAGAGAAAAATAATGTTGAGGTTCTAAACGAGACTATTGATTTATATCGCTATTTTGACGCCACCAAACAGGCTGAATTTTTCTTTGAATGTGTTGAGGAAACAGTAAATAAAACGCTTCCTGAGGAAGTTGGATATTTAAAGAAATACGATCTGCTCAATGAATTCATTAAAAATTATATCGATATGCCTGACAAGCTTGTTGATTTACTCATACGCTTCCTTGTCCAAAATAATGGAAAACTTTCAAAACGGGCACGGCAAAGAGAATTCGAAAAACTGACTGATACCGAAATCAGGGCGATTGAGCAAAAATACGCTGAAATATTCGGATAGAACTTATCAAAGCAATCCGAGTAGACTTAAAACGGTATGTCAAGCTCAGATTCGATACATTGTCGTGCCTCCTGTAAGCACTCCTAATTTGTTTTTGTCGGGGGAAAACGACCTCAGGATTGATCGTCTTTTCGGCCAGCCTTGCCTATCTCCCTAAAACTATACGGCTTTAGACATCACATAAGCGTCTTGTAATCAATCTTAAGGGCATCGCTAAGCAAACGGGCATTTTTTCGGCCTATTGTTCTTTTTCCGTTTTCCATTTCGGAGATGTGACGTTGAGGGATTCCGGTCAAATCAGAAAGCTGCCTTTGTGTTAATCCCTCCTTATATCTTGCTCCGGCCAAAACAACACCGGCGGAGTTGTCCTTAAATTCAGGAAAAGAATTTTCCCATTGCATAGAATCCGAGGCGTCCTTAAAACCGATGGACTCCATAAGTTTGATGGCCTTGTCTCTTTCTGATATCGGCCCGAAAAACGTTAAAACGATTCTTTTAGTATGGCGCTTTTTCGTGTGTTCCAACATAAATAACCTCAATTAATCGTATTTCATTATCAATAACCTGCCAAACGGCCACATATACAGGCTGACCTTTTTTCAAATGGCAATGGTATTTCTGATTTTTTAGTTTGCTGTAATTTGGCCAATTGCCTCTTACCGGCCCCTTAAGTTCGATTTCTTTCAACAGGGCAAAAAGAGATTTTTTAACCCGAACAGGCAGCCTTCCAATCATCTTGTTTATCCGCCCAGGAATTACCACCTGCCATTCCATAATATTTTTATATATACCTTTTTTTAGTATCAAATCAAGTTTTATCTATATTATTTTTTATGTTCGTCCATGTTGATCACTTTTTTATCGCCGGTACTATCGGCAATTTCAGAAATGATATCACTTGCTATGTTTGATGCTTGTTGCAAGGCATCATCTCTCAAATGTGCATATCGTTGCGTCATTGCCGGTGATTTATGCGTCATCAGCTTTTGCAGGGTTGTACATATCAACCTTGCCGGAACTGGCCAGCATAGAGGCGTAAACATGCCTTAATCTATGCAAGGCCCTAAAACCAGCCGGTAACCCTGCGGATTCTTTAATCCGGTTCACCTGGTGCTTGATATCTTTTCTTTGCCGCCCACCACGACCCGGGAACACATAATCGCTTTCAGTCCGTATATGAGATTGCAGTATTTTCTTTGCACTCTCATTGAGAGGGATTTTTTGATCGATATCACCCTTAGGATCTCGCAAGTGTATAAATCCTTTTTCGAAATCAATATCATTCCATTTCAAACGAAAAAGCTCACCTCGCCGCATACCAGTGAATAGGGCAAATTTCATCAGATTGGCCGCTTGAATATTGGTATCGTTTTCAATGGCCTCTAAAAGATTTAAAAGCTGTTCAGGTGTCAAATCTTCAGTCTTGATATTATTTACTTTCGGCATCTCGATTGTAAATGATAACCCTGCACATAAGTTCTTTTTCGTGCCGAAATTGATAATCCGCCTAAGAAGCTCCAATACATTTCTAACCGTGTTATCTGTTTTGGTTTTGAGCAATTTAATCCTTAATCGATCAACATCCAATGGCACAAGGTCTTTCGGTTCTCTGTCTCCAAATGCAGGATTTAAATAATTCCGGAAACGATTTTCATCGGTGACAATGCCTTTCAGGTTCGGTCTATTGGCTTTATATTCGTTCCATAATCTATTTATGTCATATCTACGGTATTTTTTGATACTCCATGTTCTTCTGCGAGCTTTTCTGCGGTTTTTTGATATGAAAATTTTTACTTAAAATAGTTACAATTACTTCCTAAAATTATAAGAATTAATATTCATTATTTCGCTGAATCTTCTATGCTGAAAAAATTATATCGCTAAATACCTTATCATTTTAATTAGTTGGTGGCATGGCAATTTTAATAGGACAAGATAGGAATGTTTATTGCTTGCAACGGGTTTGGAAAAATGAACTCCTTAGTCAGTATAGAACTCGATGTAACATTGTGTCACAAATTTTGGGTCAATGAATTGTGACTCCTTAAATAATTGTTGAAAAGGAGGTGATATATACTACAATAGGCTAAAAAATTGCGTGACGAGTAAATTTCCTACCAACAATCTGTATAAAAAAGGAGAAGGTAATGAAAAGAGATAAACAGCGATTTTATAAATTTTTGTTTATAGCAGCGATTGTATTTTTCTTTTTGGCACCTATGGTCTCTTTTGCAGGCGAAAATGGAATTAGTAAGGGATTATTGAAGAAATACAGCGCTCAGTGGTGGCAGTGGTCCCTCTCCATTCCTGCCGATGTCAACCCATTAGGAAATCCTGTTGGCAGTTACTGCGGTGTTGGGCAACATGGCGATGTATGGTTTCTTGGTGGAACTCTTGACGGATCTCCGGCAGAACGTAATTGTACGGTCCCTTATGGAAAAAAATCTTCTTTCCAGTTATCAATGCTGAATGTTCAGTCATAGAAGGTTATGGCGAAACAAATGAAGAATTAAGCGAAGCCGCAAAGGACCTGATTGACCATGTTACAGATGTTAAAGTACTAGTAGATGGTGTTCCCTTGAAAAATGTTGAAAAATCCCGTGTTCAGTCAAAACCATTTGAATTTAGCCTTCCACCTGGGGATACTTTAGGGCTTTATGATAATGGACCCAATCCGAGCCCAGCGGTCTCTGACGGCTATTGGGTTTTATTACCCATTCTTCCAGTAGGGACACACGTAATTAAAATTTATGGTCGTGCATTTTTCGAAGAGTGGGAGGATTTTGAATTTATTCAAGACATCACCTACGACATTTCGATCGTAAAGCCATAACCTATACGCCTAACAGGATTTATTTAAAAAACAGGGTCGTTGTGGCCCTGTTTTCTTTAATGGTGCAAATCTCTCCAGCAATCTGTCTCCGTGGGTCAGGGTTAGTTGGAATGATCGGTATTCACCGAAAAATGAAAAAATAATCTGAGCATTTCAATATAAATCGGCGGTTCAAAGTCAGCGTCTTGGAATAAGGCTGATAGTTTTGCAAATTTTGGACAGTTGTCCTCAGGGGCCAGCATCTGCACTTTGGATGATGTTAAAACCCTTTACGGCGGATTTGAACTGTGTGCACCTAACACCTCGGTATCCATGACTATTAACGGCCCGGCCCCCATTATGCTCGCAGCCGGGACATCCAGTTCAATGATATCCGGACGACGCTTCAGGCCCTTTGTGCAGTTTACGACAACCGCAACAGTCTGCATACCAACGCATTCGATGAAGCTATTACCACTCCCAATACGGAATCAGTCCACCGTACGCTTGCCATCCAGCTTATCCTTAACCGCGAGTGGGGCCTATCCAAAAACGAATCCCCTCCAGGGCAGTTTTATCGTCGAAGAACTGACGGATCTGGTTGAGGAAGCCATACTCACGGAGTTTGACAAAATCATCGAACGCGGCGGTGTTTTAGGCGCTATGGAACGGGGATATCAGCGCAGCAAGATTCAGGAAGAATCCATTTACTATGAAACATTAAA
>JAFGEC010000536.1 GCA_016931775.1 Candidatus Zhuqueibacterota bacterium
GGGAATCGTTGGTGGTATCGGCTGCATGTCGAGGGCGCCTGGCTACCTCGTAAAAATGGCCGGAAAAAAATTAAATGCAGACAATTATAGTTATGCATTAGCAGCTTAATAAAAGCTGCTACGTCCTTTACAAGTTGAGCCTGCAGGGTTTGTAAAAGGGCGACGATCACTGCGGGATAGTCTTTTGTGATGCTCCGGCACAAAAGGCGAAACTTTTACGAAGCTGGGTTTTTCCTGCCCTGTCCGACGAGGTTTGGAAAAGCCGAGATTTTTCGACGGACTAAACATGTAGAGGCTGGTATGGCCGGATTTTCGGACGTGGGTTCGACTCCCACCGTCTCCACTTGAGAGAGCCCGATATTTTGAAATCAACTTTCAAAGTATCGGGTTTTTTTTTTGAACCGCGGAAAACGCGGAAAGAACAGAAGGCACGGAAAAAACGGAACGGATTGGATATTTGAATGAAATTTTTTGGTTAATAGTGGAATATTGAGGCGGGATTATTATTCGAAAAAGAGACTTTTGCCATCCGGGGTGCCGTTTTTAAAGTGTCCCGGAGATGGTATCTGGTTATCTGGAGGCTGTCTATCAGGAGTGTTTAAAGAAGGAATTCAATTCCCAAAATATTCCTTTTAATTCTCATAAAACATTGAAACTGATTTATAAAAGCGGGCAATTACGCCAAACCTATAAACCTGATTTTATATATTATGACAGTATTATTCTCGAGTTAAAGGTCGTAAAGGATATCACCCCTCAACATCAGGCTCAGGTTATTAATTGCCTAAAAGCAACAAGTCTAAAACTATGATTATTAATAAATTTTGGGAGCTACCCGAAAGCACAGATAGAACGTTTTGTGCCTTGAGCGTCCGTGTTTTCAGTGCTATCCTTGGTCCATGGTGCGGGCAGCCTGTATTTTTTATCTGGAAGTTTTTTGTAAAAATCAACACAAGTCTTTTTTTTTAACGTAAATTTGCTATATTGTATTATCCGGTAAATTCCAGACCATAAATTGAAATGACCATAAACTGAAAAACACCCCAAAACAAAACTTGTCGATTTGGGCGTCGACCGTCCGGCCAATGTTCTGCTGGAACTGGTAATCCTGTTCGGGGCTGTTGAAGAAAAGGTGGCATGTTTAATTTCATCTCCACAGGAAATTGGCTCAATTTTATGAAGCGAACAGTGCAATATTTGATCATGTGGCGACAATAGGGAGCACTACCTAAATCTAGCTATATCTTTGACGGATCAAATGACATATGAAGGGTAAAAATCATGGACGAAAGACTATTCCAGTTAAAAATTAAACTCCTTTACATTGAACCTGAAAGCTGGCTGGATTGGTGCGGCGGTGATTTTCAGCCAGAGAATTTTAATATAGATGATGTGAACTCTGAATTGGCAAAATACCTAAAATGGTTGAGGAATCGGAAGAAGGATTGAGATCTCCGGTGTTGAAAAATTGTCATACTAACACCGGTTTGGGAAAATCCCGCATCCATTTCACCTATCTACAAAACACTTGATTTTTCCCTGCTATTAGACTAATTTAAACTATGAATTTTACACCGTTAGACAAACTCAAGCAGACACTGGATTCTTATCGGCCGTTGCCGAATGCCGTAGTGAAAAATCTGAATGAGGATCTGATATTGCGCTGGACATACCATTCCAATGCCATTGAAGGAAATACATTGACACTTAAAGAGACAAAGGTTGCCTTGGAAGGCATCACCATCGGCGGAAAGACGATGCGGGAACATCTGGAAGCGATCAACCATCGAGACGCAATATTTTATATCGAAGAATTGGTTAAAACCGGAGAGCTCTTGTCGGAATGGATTATAAAACAAATTCATCAATTGATATTAAAGACAAACGATAACAAGAACGCTGGCATATACCGGTCAGTGAATGTAAAAATTACAGGTGCCGAACATGTTCCACCCGACCATCTTTTAGTCGGTGAAAAAATGTCCGGTTTGATAGATTGGTATAAGAATGTCGGCAGCACCCTGCATCCCGTTGAAAAAGCGGCTTATCTACATGCCGAAATCGTTGGAATCCATCCATTTATCGATGGCAACGGCCGAACGGCTCGCTTGTTGATGAACCTGGAACTCATGAAAACCGGATTTCCACCGGCGGTTTTGCCTGTGGAGCGGCGACTGGAATATTATGAATCCCTCGATGAAGCGCTTAAGGAAAAGAATTATACGCCGTTTTACAGACTGGTTTTTGAGATTGTAAAAGCCGGCTTTGAACCTTACTGGTTTGCTTTGGGTATCGAGCCAGACCGCTGAAAGAGCGTAGTATTACCGAAAAAAAAGAGGATTAAAATACTCAAAAGTAAAGATTCGTAAAGCATAAATTGGACAAATATGAACACTTCAATTTTTATATGAATATTATCATGTTAAATTCAGTTTATATCGACTTTTTTCCAATTGGAGCACAAAAATGAAACATTTATCCCATATTTTTCTGCTCACCGCTTTCCCCCTGTTCGCTCAAACCGGCGGCTGGCAACCGGCTGAGTTTCCCATCCTCGGTTACGGACTGTCGTCGCGAGCAGGGAACACCACCAAAGCCGACAGTATACAAATGGTGTGTACGGTTTTGGGTAACAGCAATATGCATTCTTCACTGCCCTCGATTCAAAACGTTTTCGCCGAAGCTGAACGGATCAA
>JAFGEC010000537.1 GCA_016931775.1 Candidatus Zhuqueibacterota bacterium
CGGGTGGGGCTGGATGATTATATGCTTGTAGCCCGGATTGGACTCGTCGATTTCGATGCCGGCAACCACACGGTACAGCCAGTCGCCTATGGCGCCGTAAGCATAATGGTTGAACGAGTTCATACCCGCGTCCTGAAATGAACCGTCCGGTTTTTGACCGTCCCATCGCTCCCAGATGGTGGTAGCGCCCTGGGTGACTGGATACAGCCATGACGGATATCCTTTATTGTTCAGCAGCATATACGCCTCGTCGTAAAATCCGTATTCTCCCAGCACGTGGCAAATAAGCGGCGTGCCTAAAAATCCGGTTGTGATATGCTTGAACTGATTGACATCGTCGGCGAGCCTTTTCGCCGCCTGTTTTCGTTGATCTTCAGGCAGCAGTCCATATGCCAGCGCAAGAGCGTACGCCGTCTGGGTATTGGAGGAAATCCGTCCGTTGGGGGTGACAAATTCGTCGTTGAACACTTTTTTTGCCTTTTTCAGGAGCTCTGAATATTTTTGTACATCGTCGTTTTTACCGAGTATTTTGGCCGTCTGTAAAACCAGGTCCGTGGAACGGCAAAAGTGCGCCTGGCAGATCAGATCTTTGGCGGTAAACGCGCCGGGATAATCCGAGCGGTCGGTGTTAAAAGACAGCCAGTCACCGAATGTAAAATCGGTATTCCAGAAATAAGTGTCGCCTGCCTTATTAGCCATATAATCCACCCAGGCCTTCATGCTGGCGTACTGGTGTTCCAGTATCCGGGTATCTCCATAGCACAAATACACCGTCCACGGCACAAAGACCGCCGCGTCGGCCCAGCCTGCCGATGCTGAAGCACCTCTATCCCGGCCGTGCGACAGCACATTGGGGATCACGTGCGGAACCGCGCCGTCGGACTGCTGATCGGCCGCTACATCCGCCAGCCACTTGGTATAAAACGCGGCCACATCGGCGTTGAAACAGGCGGTGCGGGCAAATGCCTGGGCATCGCCGGTCCAGCCCAGCCGTTCGTCGCGCTGGGGACAATCGGTAGGCACGTCCACAAAGTTGCCTTTTTGGCCCCACTGTATATTGTGCTGCAGCTGGTTGATGGTGTCGTTGGAACATTCAAAAGTCCCGGTGGGTGTGATGGCCGAGTAGACCGCCACACCGGTAAAATCCTCCGTCCTGAGTTCTCCCGGCCAGTTTTTAACCGAGACAAAACGGAATCCCTGAAACGTGAAATGGGGTTCGAAAATTTCCTCTCCGGTTCCCTTCAGAGTATAATAGATCTCCTGTTTGGCGGATCGCAGATTTTCAGTATAAAAGTTACCCTCTTTGTCCAGTACTTCAGCATGTTGGAGGGTGACGGTGGCTCCGGCGGGACCCTTGACCTTGAAGCGCATCCAGCCCACCATATTCTGGCCCATGTCAAGGACGGTCTCCTCGGACGGCGTTTTGAGCACTGCCACCGGGGACAGTTCCTCCATTTTGAGAACGGGCGGACCGGCGGGCGCGATAAGTGTTTTTTTGTCGTGTTCGAACTCTTTGACACCCGACCATCCGGAATCATCAAAATCGGCCGAGCTCCAGCCCGGTTTTTCCAGCCGCGCGTCATAGGTCTCGCCATCGTATATGCTGGACATCAAAATGGGACTCCATGCCGACGTCCATGAAACATCACTGGTCACTGTCTGTTTGCTGCCGTCGATACAGGTGATTTCGATTTGCAGCAGCAGACCGAGCTTGTCGCCGTAAATATTCCGGTTCCTCTCCCAGGCAAGTCGGCCCAAAAACCAGCCTTCACCCAGGGTGACGCCGACGGCGTTTTTGCCTTTTTGCAGCCGGTCCGTGATGTCGTATGTCTGGTACTGCAGCCTTTCGTCGTATGCCGTCCAACCTGGGGTGAGTACTTCATCGCCCACCCGCTTGCCGTTGATTTCGGCCTCGTACAGTCCCAAACAGGTGATGTAGGCACGGGCGGAGAGAAAATCCTTTTCGATTGAAAACTCTTTGCGCAGCATGGGACAGGCGCCTGATTTGGAGGAATCGGTTTTTAAATCAGGGGTAATCCACCCGGCACGCCAGTCCGCCGGTTTCAGCAATCCCATTTCCCAAAACGCCGGTTCACTCCAGCCGGATTCCGCACCGTTATTGTCCCAAATTTTTACCTGCCAGTATACCCGCTGCCTGGATTCAATGGCCGGACCCTGGTAGGGGATGTGTATGGAACGGTCGGAATTCACTTTGCCGCTGTCCCACAGCAGGTTTTTGCCGCTATCAAGATCGCCGGTTTTTACGGCCGCGCGGATTTCATAAGCCGTCTGCAAAACGCCGCGCCGGTCGGAGGTGATCTTCCAGCTCAGGCGCGGCCGGGCCGCATCGATGGCCACGGGATTGGTTTTATACTCGCATTTGAGGTCGGTAACGGTGAGAGTGGCTTTGGCGAGTCCAATCACGTTAAATATGAATATCAGAAATAAACAGGGAAATAAAAATTTTGTCGTCATTGTGAGGCCTCCAAGTAATGTTTTGGTCAAAACGGCCTGCCTGTCACGCTGCGGGCAGGCAAGGTTTGAGCGCAGAAAAGCGGTATGCGTATTTTATAATATAATGAAAATTCAAAAAAAAGCCAGGGGGAAAATGAAAAAAAAAGGTAAAACATCAGGGATAACAAGGTTTAGAGACTATTTTCGGACGGATGTTATTTTTTTGAGCGGCTCCGGCTATCCTTTTGCAGCGGCCTTTGGCTTTTTTCATTCGTGTAAGACGCTGACGCGCCGCTGCAAAAGGATGATCCTCCGCCGGCTCCGCAAGCTATCCCGCATGTTGACAAACGGTTCTTTGTTTTCCCGAAAAGCTATTCCTCCACGACCACAGGTACCGACACCCGCTAAAGCCTGCGGGATGATCTTGCTCCGCTGAAATTTAAAGACGAATGATGGGGAATTATAGTCAATTGTTTTTTATATAATCAAGGGTTGTTTTTTCAATGACTGAAAATATCTCCGACTCGCTTTTTTTAAATCCTTTCATATAGTCTATCGGAGCTATTTCAACATCATCATACGAGAGCAGGCACTTTAAATAGATTCCCTCATCAAAATTTTTAAATTTTTTGCGGGCCAGTATAAAAATGTCATCCAGGGAATAATTCTGCAAAATATAATATAAATCAACATAATCCCGCAGGGCTGCCCTTGTCAGGGCAATAAGTTTCATCACGCCGATCTCCAGCACATGGAGTAATGCGAGATTTTTTTCGACGATCAGAGGGGAAACAACCGGATAAGGTATATGAAACATGGAGATTTTTATCTTTTTGTCGATTAAAATCGAAAGTGTGTCCTTTGAATCCTGAGTTTTTTCGATAACATTTTTATCGAATATCTGTTCATATCGGATAAATAGTCGAAAGTTATCAAACGGATTTTGGGTAAAAAAGTCAAAATCAATAGAGCGCCGGTGCCCTATTTGCAGCGCCAATGCCGTACCGCCGGCAAGGTAGAAATCCTTTTTTAAGAATTTGAGTTGTGGTAATATTTTTTTTCTTTGTTCGTCAAGGGTATCGTATTTCAATTCGAACGCCATATCTCCTCGATTTTAAGACATTTTTTCCAAAATGTATAACTTCTTTTATCAAGTTCTTTATTTCCTCGCATCTTTAGATATTGGTTAACTTCCTGAATGTTGTAATGGTTTCTGATCCATTTCATCGCCTGAAATCCGCCGTACTGAAGCAACCGTCCCAGTACAAAATTCCGGTGCTTTTGTAAATCAAGCGAAAAAAAATCGCAATCCCAAAAGTATCCTTTAAATTCGGTGGGAATAAAAGTTATTTTTAGTGAGTTTGATTTTTTCATTATCTTGACTACTTTGTAATAGTGTAGATTTACATATTTTTTTTATGAGAATCAAGATTTTATCAGTCAGAAAAGTACTTTTGAACATATTTCACGGTAAAATTCTTACCGGTATATCGCATTATAAAATATGTAAAAATTGCATGGTTTTTGATTTTTACTATGTCATTGATCGCACAGAGGCACTGAGACACAGAGATTACTGAGAAGTTAGAGAGGGGCTCATGTCAAGAATTTTATTAAATTTTTCGCTTTTTACTCATAATTTTATAAAAAGCATTATAGGAGAACCTTCTCTTTAATCCAAATTATCCGGCTAAAATCTCTGTGTCTGCGCGAGATTAAAAATAAAGTGCAAAAATCAAGTCAATTGCTTCGGTTTGTCGTTTGGTAATATAATTAAAATTTTGAGGGATACCCTGTTTTAAATTTTCTTGATTTTCCATATATTATATATTATACTTATTGTGTTATAAATTAGATGTTATTATGATAAAAAATATCACCGTGACCATTGATGAAGACCTGTTCAAGAAAGCCAAGAAAATCGCCATCGATAAAAATACGACACTTACCGCAATGATTCGAAAGTTTCTTCTGGAGGTTGTTGAGCGAGAAATATTGAAAAAAGATACGATCATTAAAGAGTTGAAAAATCTTTTTGAAACATCGGATATTCGTGTCGGTTCTACGACCTGGAAAAGAGAGGAATTATATGAGCGGTAATATTGCTTTCTGGGATTCTCTGATTATAACTGCAGCCCGGAGAGCCGTATGTAAAACAATTTTGACGGAAGAATTAAATGCCGGACAGATGATTGAAAACGTAAAAATTTTCAATCTGTTCAAAGCCTAATCCAAGGAGTCTGACAATGAAAAAACTTCTTTTTTTCCTTATGATTTTCGTTTTATTTTGTTTGTTAACTTGCAGTCATCAATCCATCCCTCTTCCCGAACACCCGCGTCCGGATTTTCAGCGTGAAAATTGGTTGAATCTGAACGGCCGGTGGAAATTCGAATTCGACAAAGAAAACACCGGACTGGAAAAAAAATGGTTCAACCATCCCGAAAAATTTCAAAAAAATATCACTGTCCCCTTTCCCTGGGGCAGCAAGCTCTCGGGTGTCGAGGACGAAGCGGATATCGGCTGGTACGCCCGTACCATTAATGTCCCAAAAGCCTGGAATGGACAGAGAATTTTTGCCGTTATCGGTGCCTGCGACTGGCACACCACGGCCTGGCTGGACGGCAACGAGCTGGGCACCAATCAGGGCGGCTACACGCCGTTTGAATTTGAACTCACGGCGCTCGTCAATCCCGGCCGGGAGCATCAACTCGTCCTCCGTGTCGACGATACTCCCCATGACTATAAACTGGAAGGCAAACAGGGCTACGGCCGCGCCGCCGGTATCTGGCAGACGGTCTATCTGGAAGCCCGCCCGCAGGTGGCACTGCAATACGTGCACTTTACCCCGGATATCGATGCCGAAAAGGTGCATGTCGCCGTCCAGTTGGACCAAAATCCCCCGGATGGATGTACCATAAGCGTTAAATCCGGCGAGCTGTCCGCAGAATATAAAGTCGAAAACGACCGCGTGGAATTTGATATCCCGATTCCC
>JAFGEC010000538.1 GCA_016931775.1 Candidatus Zhuqueibacterota bacterium
GATTCGGTTTAATTCCGGCAACATGACAGAACCGCGACGGTTGGCCGTTTCAATGGTTCCTTCGCGATTTAAAAACAGCACGATATCGTCTGTACGTTCCAGCAGTTCTCTGTTCCGGCTGTTGTGCTTCTGAAAACTGGTGCGTTTGAGAACAGTGCGGATTCTTGCCAGCAGTTCGTTTTTGCTGTATGGCTTGGTCACATAATCATCTGCGCCGAGGTTCAAGCCGTTGACCATATCGCGTTCTGCCGTTCGCGCCGTAAGCATGATAATGGGTATGTCGCGTAATGAGGGATCCGATTTAAACTGCTGACACAGCTGAAAACCGTCTTTTTCAGCATTTAACATCACATCGAGCAAAATCAGTGTGTATTCACGGCTATGGGCTGTTTTTATCGCTTCCTTTGGCGAATCGCACCAATCGGCGATAAAGCCTCCCCTTTCCAGGTAGTAGGCTGCAACAAACGCCTGATCTCTATCATCTTCAACCAACAAGATATGTGGTTTTTCTCCCGCTTGATCGATCATTCAAAGCCCTATCTAATGTACGTAAAAGCCGTTTGTTTTAGGTGCGGATGAGAGTTCCGTATATTCAACAAAATGACGGAATTACTTTCATAACTGGCTGTTATTATTCTACTCAATTCTTTTTACAATTGCAAGTTATTTGTCAGACCGAATCCGAAAATCGGAACCGGCCAAGGTACGGTTATTCTCTGTTTAGAGAATCCAGCAGCCGCTGAGCGCCGTTACGCACCCTCTCGTTTAACGATTCTTTAATAATCTCCTGCATGACACGGCCCACCTGTTCCATGTTGTCCGTGCCGATCCGCCGGCCGATGCTAATGGCCGCCATACTGGCTTCCTGGGAAAGGTCGTCGCTTTTAATGTATTGGGCGGCCATCTGAAAAGCATCCGGGGTCGGTACATCGGCCAGACCGGCGAAAATTTGTCTTTTTTCGTTTGTCTGGGTGGCCAGTTGCATGGCTTTTTTATACAATTCCACTTTTTTATCATCTTTGGTTTTTTCAATCATACCGATAAATCCACGCAATGCCAAAATCTGCTGTTTTTCGTCTTGTTCATTTTCAGCCCTAGTTAAAAGATCATCCAAAGGTGCGTCCGTGTGCCAGTTTGAAAGCGCTCTGATTGCCGCAGATTTTATATTGTTCTCTTTTTGCAGGGCTGCGCGCAGAACGGGCAGTGCACTCTCATCTTCAATACGCCCCAGCGCTTCCAGCAACTCAGCGAAAATATCTCTGTTTTCGATACTGTCCAGCCGTTCAAGTATGGCTGCCGCACGGCGGTTGGTATTTGAATTTTTTCTGGCGACAGCCACAATCGTTTTACCCATGGCTGTCTGTTCGCTGCTTTTTTCCAAACCGGCCATAATATCGACCAACTGTCCCAATTTCTCATGGGGAGCCGCCTGTTCCAAAGCTTTGATGGATATTGACCTTACTTTTGGATCGGGATTTTGAGTGCCGTTCACCAGAATATCAAAACCGTCGTGTATATGGCGTTCACCGATACTTTTTAAAAGTTCCACAAGACCGTCAGGACCGGCTATATCGGTTTCCTTTAAAATTTTGGCATCTACTCCTTCTCCTTTTAACAGGTAAAGACAGTTACGGGCCGCTCGTTTTTCATCCTCAGTTCCGGAAACCGCGACAGACACCAGCAGGCCGATATCGCTTTTTTCACCGATTACTTTCAGGGTATTCAATGCGGCGATGCGAACGGTTTCGTCTTTATTTTCAACGGCCTTTCTGACTATTTGAATGGCATTTTTGTCTTTTCTGTCGGCAATGGCTGTCAGCATTTGAATCTGTTCGTTATTGTTCAACAATGGTAAATCGGCATAAATTCCGTTTAAATCGGAAGGCGGAATTTCCCGCATAACGGAAATGGCCGTTTGTTTGAGATCGCTTTCTTTTTTTTGCAGTTCCATTTTAATCAGCATCACACCGTTATCCGCAGCACATTTTGCCGTACCTCGAAACGCTGCAGCACGCACGGTTTGTGAAATTCCGGAAATAAGCAAGTATTTGTACAGTTTTTCGGCTATTGGCTTTTCGTCTTGTGCAAGCAAATGGTCGGCACATTTTATCATTGCATATTGAATGTGACCGGATTTACCGGATTTGGCTGTTTTAGACGCAGTTATCAATAGTTCCGCACACACGGGCGATGCAATTTCGCCCAGGGCAGCCACCGCAGCTTGTGCGGTACCGGCGTCATCGTGATCAAGATATTTTTTTAAAACGTTAACGGCACCGGTCTGCCGGCGTTGTCCCAGTGAATTGAAAACGCCGATCCGTGTGTCACCACCGGTTTTTTTTACCAGGCCGATGAGCGCCTTGTCCGCCTTGCTGCCGGTGATTCTTTCCAGCGCATAACGGGCATATTCCGCACTTTGAGGTTTCAATATCATTTTCGACAAAACGGGAACGGATTTTTCCGTAGCAAACAGGCTGAGCTGCTTGCAAAGGAACTGCCGGCCGGCCCCGGTTGCTTTGGCCAGCAAAACCCTGGATATGGCTTTTTCTATTTGAAGCAGTGTCTGCGGCGAATTATCCGGTGCGGTAATCAGGCCGGAAAGGGCAAGCAGCGGTTTTGGATCATCGCCATATTGATATTCTGCGGCTGCAGCGACGATATCTCTGATACTATCGGCCGGGACCTGTGAAGCAACGGCGGCCGTTATTAAAACACAAAAAAGGAAAAGGTAAATTAAAAAGGCTTTTATCATTTTGTACTCCTGTTTTGAATCCGCCGGTGTTTGACTTATATTCTCCATGGACTTTTCTTCGCGCGAGAGAGAGTACGGTTTGCTTCCGGATCGCTGACGAATTGTTCGGCGACCGGATCCCAGTGTACGGTTCTATTCAGCTGTTTGGCGATATTGCCTAAATGGCAGACCGTTACCGAGCGGCAGCCGATCTCCACATCGCAGATCGGTTTGCTGCGCGTTCGAATGCAGTCGATCCAATCCATAATGTGGTTGTTGCTGTTATACAGGTGTATCATGCCGGGCTTGATAAAGCTGTTCACCAGATGTTCCGGTGTGGTCTTTAGGTACTGGCGGTTCACCTCCACTGTACCTTCCGTACCGGTAAAAAGTATAAGATTATCTTCAAAATCCGTCGTGAGCCTGACGCCGTTTTTATAGCGGTAAGTGAGATACGGAACGTTCTTTCCGTCCGGCGGTGTCACCTCCACCGGCCCGCTGTTATCCATACCGAGTCCCCACTGGGCGATATCAAAGTGATGCGCGCCCCAGTCGGTCATACCGCCGCCGGAGTAATCGCGGTAATCCCGCCAGTGCGGCCATCCGTCGTATTCGATAGGCGGAGCGATTCGCGAGTGATAGGGCCGGTCGGGTGCAGGACCCAGCCACATTTCCCAGTTCAATTCTTCCGGTTTCGGCTCTTCTCCCAGGTCGCAGATAATGGGATGGGGTATAAATCCGGTTCGAATACTAACGCGGACCGATTCCACCTCACCGATAAATCCGTTTTGCACCAGCTCGCACGCCAACCGGAATTTGCTGTCGGAACGCTGCATGCTGCCGGTCTGAAAGACACGATTGTAACGGCGTACGGCGTTGACCATTTGGCGCGCCTCGGCGATGGTGAGGGAAAGCGGTTTTTCACAATAAATATCTTTGCCGGCTTTTGCCGCCTCGATGGATATGATGGCATGCCAGTGGTCGGGAACGGCGATAACCACAGCGTCGATGTCTTTACGTTCGATTAACTCACGAAAGTCACCATAGATATCGCACCCTTTGTAGGTACCCTGATCCAACTTGCCGGCGTAATATTTTTCCACCTGATTTTTTCCGTAAAACAGTTTTTTCCGGTCCACCTCACAAACCGCGGCAACGTGGATGGCGGGTGTATTTAAAAATCCCCATAACAGACCGCTACCCTGTTTGCCGATGCCGATGACGCCGATATTAATACGGTCGCCGGGCAGATCAGCTTTGGACCATGCGGATGCCGGTAAAATAACCGGTGCCGATAATGCTGCTGCTGCTCCGAGGGACGTTTTGATAAATTTTCGGCGGGAAGAATGCTCGTTCATTATTTTTTACTCCTTTATGAGTCGATATTTTACTTCTATAACTTGAAAAGATAATATATAAAGTTGAAAAATTCAATACAAGAAATCTCGGGGTGGTAATATGTCACTCTTGGGGGGGGACGGTGCGACGCATCTCCGTTTTGGGTGGGTTAGATATTCAAAATATAGGTTAAATATCATGC
>JAFGEC010000539.1 GCA_016931775.1 Candidatus Zhuqueibacterota bacterium
ACCTCACGACGATATAAAAAACCTGTCAGGATAAAAATCCTGACAGGTTTAATAATGAGAAGAAGAACCCGTCCAAAATTTGTTAACTTTACGCCTTATTTAACCAGCATCATCTTTTTGGTCAAATTCCTTTCGGATGTTTGCAGGCGGTAAAAATAGACACCCGAAGCAAATTTGCCCGCATCAAAAGTGATGCTGTGCAAGCCGGCTCCACACTGGCCGTCCATAAGTACATCAACCTGCCGGCCGCGAATGTCATACACAAAAAGTCTGACTTTGTCCGTTTTTGGCAGGGAAAATTCAATCGTTGTGATCGGATTGAACGGATTCGGATAATTTTGTGCAAGTTGCAGCTGTTCGGGGATGTGCGGTGTTTTGTCTTTTATCTTTGTCGCGATGTATAACGCTTCCATTTCCTTATTACTCAGTGGTACATTATACATTCTGACGTCATCGATATCGCCGTTCCAGGACGCATTTTGCCATGGATTGTTGGTACCGATTCCCATATCAGCCGTGGTTGGTGCCACCAGACCCGTTTGTTCAAACGTCGTGTCGACCTTGCCGTCCAAATAGTTCACGACCTGGGCACCGTCGTATGTCATGGCAATGTGGTGCCAGGACCCGAGAAATGCGGCAGCGTCCACCGTGAAATTGTAGATTTTCCAGGTGTCATCGATGTTCAGTACGTTCGCCATACCAGCATTTCTAATCTCTCCGATGGCTATATATTCCTTTTGCAGTACATCTTGGTCGCCTTCGGTACTCTCCAGATAACACCAGGCGGATAATGTCAATTGATCGGTTATTTCCAGGGTCATGTCATGCGGAACGTTGACGAGTGTTGTCGCGCCGTCAAAACTCAGGGCACCGCTGCCGACTCTTCCGGGTATCCATTCCGCACCGGTGATGTCACCGTCATTGCCGAGACCGCTGGCATCGGCGGCAACTGTTCCGCTGCCTTCGTCAAATGTCCAATGTCCCACCAGGCCTTTAACACCCACTGCCGTGCCCACCTTAAAATCATCAATCCAGAACGTCGCCTGATGTGTTCCCGGCCACTGAACGACCTCGAGCAGTAACCGGGTGATATTGGTGTAAATGTTCGGATTTGTTTCTTTATTGGCGTCCGGAGAAGACCAGTCAAACAATACGTCATGCCATTCTCCGTCATCCGGAACGTTCACGGTGGGATTACTGTGCTGCCGTGTTTGGCCTGAACCTTCCTTGCTGAATGGTGAACCCTGGAATGGTAATTGATTGATTTCATTAACATTGCCGTCCCGTGTATAAGTGGCTCCCGGTTCGACCTTGATTTTCATACTCCAGAGGGGAGCCGGGGTCAAATTAATGATGATGTTACTTTGTAGCAAATCATACATCTGACCATCGGGAAAATTCAACTGTTTCATGACAACTTTGAGCGCTCCGTCTTCCTGGCTGACTTCAAAAACGGGTGTCCCATCTTCATGCTCAAGAGTATTCGGACGCCAGAAATCCAGATCGACTTGTTCATCAAAATTTTCCTCAAAATTGGTCTTTATCTGCAGGTTCAGCATAAAGGCGACGGCATTTAAGAACAACGTTTCGCCGTCCGCTGCCAGGTTCTCCATTCCCTGAAGCTGAGTGGGCTCGGTCGCCGATTCACGAGCACCGCAGTTTAACAGCATTCTTGGGCCGGCAGGTTTCTGAGTCGTACCGGCATGAAAAGGTATTCCGGGATTCCAATAAGCGATCGCCACTCCATCCGTACCAACAACACGTGCTAAAAGCACACCGTTGCCGACATCCGTACCAAGAGGCAGCGAAGTATTACCGCTTCCCACAGTTCCGTCCACAACCGCCGTTTTATTGCTGTCATCCAGAGCAACGCCGGAGAAAACGGGATGTTCCGGATATTCTACTCTGTACAGCGGTGCACCGCCATCATCCTGCAGGTCAGAGTTGTCGAACCATTGCCAGCGATTTGCGCGGGATAAATAAGATGTCGTATTCAGTATGGGTGTTTTTATCGTGTTCCAATCCAATGTATTATAGCTGCCGCTGCTGGTCGAGCGGCTGATGATAATCAGGTCGCCGCTTTCCAGAACGTCTCTCTGTTCCTGGGTGAGGGCGGAACCCGTCATTGTATCGTTTTCCCGCTGCACTTCGTACCCGGCTGCTTCCAGGATATCTACAAACCCCTGGTCCGAGTCTACACCGCCGGCATCCTGAACATTGCCCGCAACCCAAATGATTTTTCCTCCTTCCGTTGGTGTTATATCCTCGAGAATGACCGCATCAATCCAACCATTTAAACTGCCATCAAATTCGTGATTGGTGACAAGATCATCGGCCTGTAACTGCAAGACAAAAAAAATGAATAAAACAGCAAAAGTTATGCTACTTTTTCTTTTCATTTTGACCTCCAAAAAAGTTTTTTAATAGCGGAAACATAAAAGATGAATCAGTTCGGTATACATGGAGTCAGTAAGTTTGAAACAAAATATAATGTCATAGGCGTCCCTCCATCGAATGTCAATATTAAAATTGATTAAAACAAGTCATTATCAGCCGAAATTTTGGTGATATAGCTTTTGGAGAGTAATATTTGGAACATAATTTCTTTTTTTCAATGTCGTCGTGAAAATGTATACGATCAGTTGGATATAAATACAATATAACCGGTTATATAAAAAAGTCAATATAAAAAGAGCACCAGGGTGGGAGGTCAAAGGGGAAAATCGAGTGAATTTTTACGCATTTGTTTTTAACAAGTGCATGCTGAAAGGTCTTTCAAACAATCCAGGTTATCTCATTTTTGATGCTATGTGCGGGGCGGCGGGTATGGTGATGCTGATCCTCTTTCGAAAACGGTATGGGCCCTGAATGTAGGTGCTATGCATATTTTCCTCTTGCTATGCCCTGTTGAAAAAATTGTTATTTTTTTCAAAAGGTTGTATTTTTGATCAAATTTTATTATATAGTTTTTATACAATAGTCAAAAATGATGAATAGGATACACTTTTGATTAAAAACCAGCCCGATTAAATACCCCTGGCAACAGTACAAGTCACGGCTGCGTTCAACAGGATTTTCTCCGTAATTGAATCTTTTAAGGTAAGAATATGCGAAATTCAAGAAAAATATTTTCAAATAAGGAATTAAATAATTTTTTGGCTCAACTATGGATAAAACCCTTGTGGTTATGTGTAAAATCTTACCGTAAAGTCGTTATGATGTTGAAGGTCAAGTTATCATTTATTTTTTCTCTCATTTGCCTTTTTGCAGTTTTTTCATGTGGCCCTGATCGTCCTATCGAGAACAGGCTCCAAAATGTTCTTGACAAGGGAATTCATAAATATAATGTGAGAGGTATTGAGCTATATCAAGGAACCTTATTTCCCCCCTGGAAAAGGCTATCGCTATTCCAATACAAACTATTTGTTGATGGCAATGATTATTGAAAAAGTAACCGGTTCCAATCTTTCTACTGAATTCAGGGAGCAGTTCTGGCACCCTCTGGCTATTGAAAATGCCTTTCTTTCCATTCAGGAGAAAATTCCGGATAATCAAGCTCATGTGTTTGGAGACAATTTCAACAACGATGGATCAAACCGTGATTTAACGTTCCTTCCCAGAGCATCACATGAAAGCATGACATTTGGATCCGCCGGTCTTTTTATGACTGCAGTGGATTTAGCACGGTGGTGCCATGCCCTCTTTGAAGGACGGATATTGAATCGGCAATCGATGAAAAAAATGTTGGACACGAGCGAAAACAGCTATGGTTTAGGCGTGGGGAGTTTCGGGAAGTTTATGGGATATGGCGAAAAAATCGTCGGGCATTGTGGAGCGAACATCGGGACATCAGTATATATGGTCCATTTGCCGGACTACCATTTTAGTGTTGTGGTCATGATAAACGGATTTGATCATGATTGTTCAAAAGAGATTACAAGAAAAATTACCGGCAATGTCCTTAGAGAATTAGAGGCAATAGGCACCGCTAACACCATTATTGAGCAGAAGTGAAGTCACATAATTATTTTCGGCGGCGCTTGTCAGAACAGCCAGATGACCACCTGTGCCATTGGATGCCGCAGATGCATCGTTCCAGGAGTGGCCCGGGGAACTTATAACACGGTATTTTTGCCCCATATAAACACCTGAGGCCAGATCCGCTGAAAAGGCATTTTGATTTGCAAAAGTCATAGAGACCGTAAAAATACCGCCGCGCGTAAACATTTTTTAAACATAATATACCTCGCTTTTGGTAAAGGTAGTGAATTGTTATTAAAGTGTGAGATTTCTTTTCCTGTTTGATTGTACAACCTTAACAGCATTATTTATCCTTTTATTCCTGGGAGCAGTTGTAGGGTGGGATTTTATCCCACCATTTTTAAGTTGAGCAATGAATTTAATTCGATTTTTAAACCACCGCCTCTGGCGGTGGTAATTGACTATCTTGCCGGAATAATTGTGAAATAAAAAATTTTTTGTTTCATTTGTCGTTTTGTATTACGTCCTTTTTTTAATTTTCTGTGATTCCCACTGATTCATCGCGCGGTAAAAAAGAATCGTACAGAAAAAGTAAAAACCAAGCTGATTGGTTCGGCATATTTATAAATTCAAATAAAATTTTTGGGGATACACAGTATAAAAAAGGACTTGATTTCCTCACAGATATTTTTTACAATTTTAAAATGGGATAAACAGCAACAATTTTCATGTGTTATTTCGTAATAAATTGACATATATGTAGAGGTAGACGACAAATGAAAAATAGATTTTTATTGTATCTTGCATTTTCAAGTTTATTTCTATCATGCAAAAAAGATAATCCGGTTCAACCCCAGGAACAAATCGATGAAAAATTGGCAACGAAAACGATTGACGCAACCGGCGGCAGTATTTCAACGGATAACTATATTTTAACGGTTCCCCCGGGTGCTTTCGATGGTGCCTTCCAGCTCAGTTTATCTTTGTTAGCCAGCAATCATTTATTGGTCATTTCGGATATCGATAATATATATAGACTTGTATTTCAAGGGACAGATCCGACTGCAGCATTAATAAGTACTGTAAAAGGATTAAAAGCAGTCTGGTGGCCGGAATTCTTCAAGTATTATATAAATGGTGAGATTTATAATGTTCCGGGCAGCTTTTTTGTCAAGAAAACTTGTCCGGCGAATGGAATATTAATAATGCCGACGATACAGCACCCCAGTTCAAACCGTACGAATCAAATGTTGAAAAATATCCGGATCTTTCCGCTAAAATGTTTATCGTCAATCAAAATGTTCCGGATATCGATCCGGGAAAAAGCCTGTTTGTGGAAGTCTCCGGTGAGGCAACAGGCCAGGGTTTGAGCGCGATCATCTACGGTTATAACAATGGTCATTTGGAATTTTTAGTTCAGGGAGATGCAAGCGAATCCGTA
The DNA here is from genome assembly GCA_016931775.1 of Candidatus Zhuqueibacterota bacterium. Taxonomy (GTDB): domain Bacteria; phylum Zhuqueibacterota; class Zhuqueibacteria; order Residuimicrobiales; family JAFGEC01; genus JAFGEC01. The sequence continues at coordinate 5,423 of JAFGEC010000539.1, forward strand.
TTGGAAATTCCCAATTTGAAAGTTTATTATGACGCTGGGATCAGACAATTTCTGGTTGTCGTCGTGAATAGTAACGGAATTCCGCCTTATGACGGCGAATCAAATATTTACACAACGGTAAAATTGAGCGATGAAACCGACCAGGTCCCAACGGTCTTGAAGAGTAATCGATGTAAAGTGCAAATCAATATAAACGGACGCATGAAAGAAGTTACGGATACTAAAACCACTGAATATGATCTGGATTTAGGTGCCGGTTTTCATGCAGCGGTGGGTGCTTTTTCGGGAAATACTTTTACGGGGAATTGGAATATAAATCTGGATCCCCTTTACTATACAGGTACAGTAACAGTTATTCTCAATAAAGACCACACGATGGCGAGCAGTGTCACCTGGTCCGAAGATCATTCAAGCTATAACAGTGAAGGAACGCTGGATTTTAAATCAACATATTCTTTCACAAGGAAAAATCTGCTATTATATTCCGACCTTACGCCCGGTGTTTTTCAAATCACCGGAACTTCTACGTGCGATCCTTCATTATCAGTGACCTATTCCGCTTTTAACTATGCAAGTTCTGCCAATATTTCTTTGGAGAAATTTTCATGTGATCCATTTAGTTATGTGACGATTTCTTTCTGGGAAGAGTAGGTGCGGTCCTGACACAATTTTATCTATCGCAGGAATAATGACCGAACCGCAGTTTGCGACCATGAAAAATTTAGAGAATAATAATTTCGAGCAAATTTTATTGTTATTCATGAATCAGCTTGTGCAATCGGATTCATGCGGCTTCACTTAGTCCCTGTATAGCTGGGCTCCGCTTCAATGGGACTCTTACCGTCATCTTTCGAAATAATCTCGTCATACAACGCCCTTGCTACCACCTGGTGACCGTATTCATCCCAGTGTCCATCCAGATCGGAGTTGAAGCGT
>JAFGEC010000540.1 GCA_016931775.1 Candidatus Zhuqueibacterota bacterium
CATGGTAATTTTCAACTCGCCACGGCTGTCGGAAAACAACGGCTGCGGCCAGTCCTCAGCAATCGTGCCGTTTTGTTGTGCACCGCTGGCGGTGAGCACCTGGGGATCATATGTCACGGATATTTCCACCTTCCGAATTTGATACCCGCCGGTAAAACTGATAAAAATCGGCCATAATATCACAGATCCCGCAGAGGCCGAGGTGTCCGGTGAAGAAATATAAAGCGTTTCCTCTCTCGTGGTAAAGGCACCGGCAGGACTCACAACCGGTCCGTTGCCGCTGGAATCAACAATGCCCACCTTGTAATAATATCGTGTTGTCGGTTGCAGGCCGGTTATGGAAATCTGATGCTGGAGGCTTAATTTGGGATCATCAACAAATGTACCAAATTGTGGTGTGGTGCCGTACTCTGCATAACCGGTGGTTATTTCATCGGTTTCCCAAGCCAGCGTTGCACCGTTGTAAAAAATTTCAGTGACTTTGGGCGATACCACAAATTGGGGGAGGGTATTGTCCTTAATGACAATACGACCGTTTTTGGCCGTGACCGGTATATCGCCGTTGTTACATATTGTTTTGCTGAAAATCAGCGGCGCTTTTTCGCCAATGCCCGCATCCGCAGCAATTTGGCACCGGATAAAAATAAAGATACCCTCCGTTGCCAAGACGGGGGGCCCCGACAGATTGATATTTATTTTTCCGCTCGAGATGTTCACAACAGGATCGGGCCAGTCCGCGCTCTCGCTGTTATCCGTTAAAACACCCTTAAAGGTGACAATTTCCGGATCCGATTCTATTTCAAGTTCAGCCGACTGTAACGCTGTCCCGGACATGTTTTTCATCTGTACCGGAATGTCAATTTCACCCGCCGCAGCCAGCGTCTCGGGCAGGGCGAGATATATACCGCTAATATTGGCTGTTTTAAAACTGAGTACCTGACTCTGTGTTGGGCCGTTGCCCCGGGCATCGGTACTGTTTCCACGGTAATAATATAAAGTCGAAGGAACCAGGTCCCGCAGGGTTATCTCGTGATCCGTTATCAGACGTGTATCTGTTTTCGAGAGTCCTAAATTCAGGGTTCTACCGTATTCGACCATACTGTTGGCGGCTTCATCGGTCTGCCAGACGATGGTTGCTGATGTGGTCGTTATTGCGGTCGCTGCAGGACCATAAACAATCACCGGCGGCAAATTGTCGATAATGTTTATTCGGCAACCGGATGCCTGCGCCTGGGGTACGCCGTCATTAAAAATAAACTGATCAAAATCAATTGCGGTCTGTCCCGGTTGTGCGCCACTCGATATGGATATCTGCAGGTTAAACAGAATGCCGCTTTCTGAAACCGTGCCTCCTTCTGCTGAAATAAAAATCTGGCCGTCGCCGGGTGTTAAAATAAAATCCGGCCAGTTTTGGGTGAGTGTATTTTGTTGTGTCACTCCCTCTATGGTCAGGTTCAACGGATCATAAAGAATCATGCACTGAAACTTTGTTATTGTTCCGGGCATATCGCCCAGCCGGACCGGTAAAAGCAGGGTCTCGTCGGGCAAAGCGCTGCTGTCCTGCAAACTCACACGAACCGCTGTATCGGAAACGGTCATAAATACTGCATCGCTGCTGGTAGTTGGGCCGTTTTGCACCGAATCCGTACTGCTTACTCGGTAATGATAGGTGGTGTTGGGCTGTAAACCACTTAGTTTTATTTCATGTTCCCTGACCAACCCGGAACCGGACCGTTCAAAGCCATACTGTTGCGTGGTTCCATACTCAACACGGCTTGTGCTGGCTTCGTCGGTACTCCAGGCTATTACGGCAGTGGTGGCGGTGATATTCCGTACCAGAGGTCCGTTAGTGATTTTCGGCGGGGATGTGTCGTTTATTTTTATCCGGCCGTTATTGAGCTGAACGGGCAAATCGGAGTTGTTAAAAGTCGCCTGCAGAAAAAACAACGACAGAGAAGAGCCCGGAATTGTATTTTCGGAAATTTTGACGCGCATTCGTAAAAGATCGCCGGCTCCGGTTAACGGCTGATCGCCTGAGAGCGTAAAAGCAACAACATTGCCCTGCATCTGCATCAACGGCGCGTTCCAGCCGGCAATCAGCGTACCGGACGTTTCCGTCGAAAGAGCTGTAATATCCTCATCCAGCAAAATCCGCAGTGAGCATGCCATAATTTCTCTGCCGGTTACACCGCTTATACGTAGCGGTAATGTTAATTCATCACCCGGATCGGCCGTGGTATCCGGTAAGAACAGCCGGATATCCTGGGCATTCAGCGTGGTAAAATTTTGCAGTTCACTCCAGGTCGGTCCGTTTCTAAACTGGTCGCTGGAGCCGGTTTTGTAATATATTCTCGTATCGGGCAAAAGGTTGTCCAGTACAACCTTGTGTTCGCGGGTTAACTTTTGCAGCGTTTTTTCCTGCCCCAGGGCCGGTGTTGTTCCAAAAGCGACAGTACTGTTGGCCGGTTCATCGGTGTACCAGATAATTTCAGCCGAATAAGCGGTTATCGAGCCGGTATACGGTCCGGATACGATTTGCGGCGGATCGCTATCGCCGACGGTTAGAACGCCATTCTGCAGGTTGGCGGGAACATTGATCCCGTTAATAAGGACATTGGAAAGGGTCAATGGCGAAACAGCCCCGATGGTCGCACCGGCATTCACCCGGGCGCGGATATTGGCCAAAATCCCGCTGCCGGTCAGGACAGATGATCCTTTAAGAAGGACAAAAACGCGGCCGTTTTTTTTCTCAAAGCTAATTTGTCCCCAATTCTGGGTAAAACATCCGTCGACATCCGCTCCGGTTATTTCAATGATATTCGGATCGAATACCAGGTCAAAACCAATGGACAGAACGCTTGCTGCCGTCACATCGGATACCCGGACAGGTATTGAAATATCCGCCGAAGGCGGTGCGATTTGGTCTGAAACGGACAGGGTTAAAAATTGCAGGCCGGGTGTAATAAATGTTTCCACACTGCTGTTGACCGGTCCGTTGCCCGAAACATCCTGAGAGGAGATCTGATAATAATACAGCGTATTGGGCTGCAGGTTGGAGAGTACGAGTAAATGTCCGGTATTCAACTGAAACGAGCTTTTCACATCACCGAATCCGGGACTTGTCCCATATTCAACCTGCGATGTGGCCGGCTCGTCGGTTGCCCAAAGCAAGGTCGCCGAATTGGGCGTCAGGGCAAACACCTGCGGTCCCTGAGTAATGGACGGCGAAAAGATGTCCTGCACGGTAACAAGTCCCGATGACGGAGATGTTTCCGGTTCGCCTTCGTTATAAAAACAACTTTCAAACCACACCGGGAATTTTTCATCTTGAGGTGCATTTTCAGCCAGCCGGAAAGCCAATTCCACAAGTTTGCCGCTGTTTTTCAGCGGCGTTACGCCGCCCATGGTGATCACAACCCGGCCCGGTGTAATGGTAAAAACCGGTGTGCCCCATCCCGAGCTGATGGTTGAAGAAGATGATACATCGGTGACCGAAAGGTAGCGTTGGTCGTACCGCAACACCAGATAGGCCGAATATACATTCAATCCGGTCAAATTGCCGGTTTCCACCGCCATGCTAAAAGCAGAACCGGCCGGTTGCACAACATCGGGAAGGCTGACGGAAACCGGCGTACCTGCCGGTGTGTGAAAGGACAGATTATCACTGAGCGTCGACAGGCTGTTCACGGGATTGGTAATCTTCACCCGGTAAGACCAGTCCATGCCCGGTTCCAGATCATTGATGAGAACACTGTGTACGGTTGCCGGTTCGCTGGAATACAGAAATTTGCCGAATGCCGCCGTTTGTCCGTAGGACACCTCGCCTATGGTGGGGAGTGCCGTGGTCCAGAAAATCCGTGCGGAAAATTCCATGATACGATCGACAAAAGGCGTCTGAATAAACTCCGGGGGACGCACATCCGGACGGCCCGTGATTTCCAGTTCGCCGTTGCGGACCGTCACCTGGGGCCAGCCCTGATTGTACAGAAAACGGTTGAATCGCAGCTCGGTCCTGCCGTTGTATATATTACTTAAAATTCGAAAATGACAGAAAAAAAGTGTTCCTGAATTTGACAAAGGCTCATTGCCGCGGTTCTGTACCGTGACCAGTCCATCGATACTGTCATAAAGCAGATTTTGCCATGCGGCGGAGAGACTGTTATTGGTAGTGACACGTTCGAATTGCAGCAGCTGCCGGTCGTAGCCGATAACCGCATAAAGAGATGTAACGCCCTGACCACTGATATCCGTTGTCGTTACGGGCACGATGACCGTGGATCCGACGTTGGCGCTGAGATCCGCCAGGTCGATAACGATATTACCGCCGGCTGCAGTCAAAAAGGTAAAATTGCCGCTTTTTACCGGTCCGTTTCCGCTGGAATCGGTACTGCTCACACGATAATAATAAACGGTCTCCGGTTCCAATCCCGACAGTGTTATGGAATGGTCGGTTGTTCGCAAATAACTATATTCGGTAAAACCATAGGATTCATCTTTCCCGAATTCCACCTTACTGGTGGCTTTTTCATCCGTTGTCCAGATTATTTTTGCCCCAGTGGCAGTAATCTGATCTGCCTGAGGACCACCGGTAATAACCGGAGCGCGTGTATCCCGCACGGTAAACTGTCCGTCGCGAGCTACGACGGGCACGTCGCCGCTGTTCAATTGAAGGTCTGCAAAATGCAGCGCCGTCCGCCGTCCGATGGGGACGCTGTTTTTTACCTGCATTTGCAATTTTACCAAAATACCACTGCCGGTCAGAGCTGTACTGCCCGACAGGTCCACACTTACCTGTCCTGCAGAAACGGAAAACAGGGGGGATGGCCAGTTGTCTACCATTGTGCCCTCCGAGAGCACACCGTTAGCCGTTAAAATATCCCGGTTGTATTGAACGGTCATGTTGATAGATGTAATATCCTGTCCGGAAACATCGCTCACCCGAACAGGAATGGTCACCATAGTACCCGGATCGAGAGCGGCATCGGGAAGTGAGACAACGATGTCCGGAGTGGTAAACTCGTTTCCTGCACTCCATGAAGGCCCGTTGCCGTGTTTGTCACTGCCGCCGGCTCGAAAATTAAAAGTACGTCCTGCCCGCAAACCCGTTAATGTAACCGAATGAACGGTGACCAATTCATCAGAGCGCGTCACCTGTCCATAGGATGGTGTTTCGCCCCATTGAACCACACTCGTTGCCGGTTCATCGGTTCGCCATGTTATCGTAGCGGAATGAACCGTGACCGATTCGGCCTGCGGATCGCTGGTGAAAACCGGTGGTTCGTTATCCTGAACAACCGTAAACGTTCCATTGTATAATTGGGGTATCGGCGATCCGTCGTTAAATGTAAAGGCGGAAAAAGCCATCGGGCTGGATGTCCCCGCGGCGGCGTTGGCAGCGACCTGAAATACAATTTTTACGAAATTTCCGGTGCCGGTCAAGGGTGCGGTACCGCCGCTGCTCACGCGAACCTGCCCGTTACTGCTGTTAAAGGTCGGTGCACCCCAGGTAGATAAAAGCGTCCCGGAGGACAGAACATTCGTCACCGACAGCACGGATCCGTTGAAAATCACCGTAAAATCCAGGGAATAGATACCCTTGCCGGTCATATCGGTCGTCTGCAGTGCGACGGTTATGCTTTTACCAGCCGGTGCTGACGCATCGGGTATGGTGATGTCGATGGCCGGTGCAGAACCAACCATAACTTGAAGCAGAAACAGACAAAGTATGGGAACGGATTTTCTCATTTTTTTAATATGTCAGCATCATCGATTTTAAAACGGTTCGTTTATTGTATAAAAACAGCATTCACTTGATATTTTACCGGACAAGTAAGACCTTTCGTAATTCCTGGCGTGAGCCATAATTAAATCGGCATATATACATGCCGCTGGGAACGGGATGAAAAAAATCATTGCGGCCGTCCCATGTGAGCCTGTGATAACCGCCCTCCAACCGGCCGTTGAATAAAGTCCTGACTTTTTGACCCAACAGGTTCAAGATTTCAACAGTCAGCTGGTTTGAATCGCCTTCGGGCAACATCATCCAAAAATTGGTGGATGCATTAAACGGATTGGGATAATTTTCCAAAACCCGAAATGTTTTTACACCGGTATTTCTTTCATCATTGTTTATACGTACGGGTGTTTGTCCTTCATTAAAACGCGCTGTTGCAATTCTGAAACCATCCTCTGTGTATGATCGGTGCGGCTGGAAAAACAGATAAAAAAGATCCTGCCCGCCGGCAAGTTTTTCG
>JAFGEC010000541.1 GCA_016931775.1 Candidatus Zhuqueibacterota bacterium
AAATATGATCTTGTCTCCGTTCCCGTAGTGGACAAATATAACCGTCTTGTCGGCCGGATAACCATCGATGATATTGTTGATGTTTTGCAGGATGAAGCCAATGAAGATTTGGATCGTATGGCTGGTATTATCGACGAAGAAATCCTGCAAGAGATGTCTACTCTGCGGATTTCCAAGAATCGATTACCCTGGCTGATTGTCGGGTTTATCGGAGAATTGTGCTCAGCTTTTATAATGAAGAGTTTTGATAAGTCAATCGAGCATACAGTCGCTACGGCCTTTTTTATCCCCCTTATGATGGCAATGGGTGGAAATGCGGGTATCCAATCCAGCACGATTGTCGTACGAAGCATCGCACTGGCGGAGGGCGGCACCACGGACAGGTGGAGCAGATTTTATCGAGAGCTTCGGGTATCCCTATTAAATGGTTTCATTATCGGTCTTTTATTATTCTGTGCCGTCTTTCTCTGGATGCGTGAGCCGCTTTTCGGCTTGGTGATTACGCTTGCCATGATGGTGGTCATCATGAACGCGGCAGCTGTCGGTGCACTGGTCCCGTTCGTTTTAACAAGGTTAAAATACGATCCGGCAATTGCCACCGGACCGTTTATTACCACAACCAATGATGTTATTGGTTTGACGATTTATCTTGGTCTGGTTACATTTTATATTAATTATATTGCCTGAAACGAGCATTATGGGGCTGGAAAAATCAAATGCTGTGATTCTGTATGGCCGCAAACAGGGTGAAACAAGCAAGATATTGACGGTTTTAACCCAAAAATTCGGCAAACTCACCCTGATTGCGAAAGGTTCAAGGAGCATGAAATCCAAGTTTCTGGGAGCCCTGGAACCGTATACAGTTGCTCAGATCGTGTTTTATCGAAAAGAAAATCGCGAGATGCAATTCCTGAGCGATGCAGCAATGATTCAGCCTTTTGTTCATATTCATGCGCAGCTTGGCAAAATGGCCCTCGCCGCAATTCCCTGCGAGATTATAGATAAAAGTGAAGAAAATGAACATGTAAACAGAGAATTATATAAATTGCTCGTCGAAACTTTGTCTGCCTTGGATGTTGCGGCCAGCGGGCATAAAAATATTATTCGTGTTTTTTATATTAGATTTTTAAAATTATCAGGTTTTGAGATCGAGCTGCGATATTGCTCAGGCTGCCATAAAACCGAGGTTGACGAAAGACAATATTATCTGTTCGCAGACGGCGCTTATTATTGTCGAGCCTGTCTGGATTCGAATAGTGATTCTTTTGTGCTTTGTAAATATATTCTTGAATTGTTGAGATGGTACAATACCATCCCTTTAAGTCAAGCACATCGGGCTCGAGTGGCCATGACACAAGGCAGGGAGGTCGATTCTTTTTTAATGACTAACTTGAGATATCATGTGGAAGGTCTAGAAAATCTGAAATCGATCCGCTATTTTATACAGTTACAATCAAATTTGAAAATGCAACAAAAAGGAAAAAAAGATGGCACAGAAAACTGAAACGACGATGGACAAGCTGGTTTCTTTATGTAAGAGAAGAGGATATATTTTCCAATCCAGTGAGATTTACGGCGGGGTATCCAGCATTTATGATTATGGACCGCTCGGCGCTGACTTAAAGACGAATATAAAAAAGTTTTGGTGGAAATGGATGGTTCAGAGACACTCCGACATCGTGGGATTGGACTCTTCCATTTTAATGTCTCCACGAATTTGGGAAGCCTCCGGGCACGTGGAAGGCTTTACCGATCCACTGGTTGACTGTAAAAATTGTAAACGGCGATTCCGTGAAGACCTTTTACAAGGCGATAGATGTCCGGATTGCGGCGGTGAACTGACCGAGGCACGTCAATTCAATTTAATGTTTAAAACATTTATGGGCCCTGTGGAAGATTCCTCAGCAATCGTATATCTTAGGCCTGAAACAGCACAAGGTATTTATGTCAATTTTCTTAATGTTTTAAATTCCACACGCCAAAAGATACCGTTTGGGATTGCACAGATCGGTAAAGCTTTTAGGAATGAAATTACAACGGAAAATTTTATTTTTCGTACCCGAGAGTTCGAACAAATGGAAATGCAATTTTTTGTGCAGCCTGGAACCGATATGGATTGGTTTGAGAAATGGAAAGCCAACCGCCAGAGTTATTATAAAAAACTGGGCGTACGACCGGAAAAGTTGAGGTTTCATCAGCATGGAGAGGATGAACTCGCACACTATGCTGCGGCTGCCTTTGATATCCAGTACGAATTTCCGTTCGGATGGAAAGAGCTTGAAGGAATACACAACAGAACGGATTTTGACTTGAAAAGGCATCAGGAGTATTCGGGTAAAGATATGTCCTATTTTGATGAAGCAAGTCGTGAGCGATATATACCTTACATCATCGAAACATCTGCAGGTGTCGACCGAACTCTTCTGACTTTGCTGGTGGATGCATATGAAGAACAGCAGCTGGAAAAGGACATGCGAACCGTTCTGCATCTGAATCCTTCGGTAGCACCGATAAAAGCCGGCGTGTTTCCACTGGTCAAGAGGGATGGGATGCCCGAGCTTGCACAAAAGATTACCGACGACTTGTCCGAACATTTTAAAGTGTTTTATGATGAGAGCGGTGCTGTCGGCCGCCGCTATAGACGGCAGGACGAAATCGGAACCCCCTATTGTATTACAGTCGATTCAGAAACGTTCGAAAATGAAACGGTGACCTTGCGTGACCGTGATACCATGCAACAGGAAAGAGTAAAAATTGTTGATTTGTTTTCTATACTGTACAAAAAAATTAATGAGTAAGAAATAGCCCGATTTATTCGGGCTTTTTCTTGCCTTCTTGTGAAGATGAGCCAGTATCGCTCGGATTATTAAGCATTGTTTGAAGGCGTTCGATTAAATCTTCCATCCGTTTTCTTTCCGCTCTTATTCTGTCCAGTTCATATTCTGCGGATTCCGCCTTTCTTTTTTCCTGTGCGATTTCCACGTACAGGTCTTCATCATGGCCGTTTAAACGATAGGTCGCTCTTGCCTTATCTCGTTTTACCCGTTTATCTATTTTGCCGCGCTTCAATGTAATTCTGGCTCCCATGGTGATTCGCCAAGTGGACATGTTCGGAGCATTGTGCCACGCCCTGACCAAGGCCGTCGGCTCTTTTGGATCGTCGGAATATTTTGACAGATCTTTGATCCCAAGAATAAGCAAGTCCAAGGAACAGCGGAACCGCAACCATTCATTTGTCTGATAGGATACACCGGGCGAAAAGTAAACTGTTGTTTCCCTAGTGTAGGCGGTTGGCGGTGGTCTCTGCAGGAATGCTCGTCCATATACTTCCGCAAAATAAGAAAATTTATTGACCACGTTGACAAATGATACGCCATATACCAGCTCTCTGCTGTTGGCTCTGACCATCAAGCTGTCGTGATCGAATGTCGTCAGTTTGGTGCCTAAATCCCAGTGATTGTAGGTTCCTATATTGGCGGTGATAGTCACACCACTGTCCGGTTGAAATGTATTGCTGACGATGGAAAACAATCCGCTAAAGCCATAGCTCATTCTGCTGGACGAATAAGATTCCAGCGGTATATTATGAACCTGGGCTGTTGGCAGTCGAAGATCAAATTGAACGCCAAATCGGATGGCGCTTTTTTTTAATCCTAAAGAGCCCAATTTTAACCGAAAAAAAAGATCATCTGGAAAGTTGTTCGCTTTTGGCGGTTTGTTTGTATCCTGATAAAAGATTTGAGCCAGGCCCAATTCTAAATGGGGTGTAAAACCATAAAAGCAACCAAGACCTGCTTGCACATTGGAATGCATTTCAGCAGAGCTGACCCCGTTACGTGTAATCACCTGGTCCTTAAGGTATAGACGAGACCAGGTTCTGACAAAGAGACTGCCTTTTGTAATTGTCCATGCTGGACTCACATTGACAGGTCCTGCACCATGTCCTAGAGGCGAAGAAAAGGCTAACGAAGTAAAAATGAGCAGCATAGTCTGAAAGATGCAAAAAATCAAATATCTTTTCATCGTTAAGCGCCTTAATATTTCAAGTTTTCATATCCGATATATTCCGTTAGTTTTTTAAATAATTTTTAATGTTAGTTTCTAAATGTATAAAAATTAATACAGTTATGCAATAATTTTATTACATAAAGCATCAAAATTTTTTAAATCAAAAATCTGAGTGGTTTTCAAAAAACTGACAAAAGGACGTATTTTTTTGATAAGTAGAAAAAAGGACCATTGTTTTTTTTATATTTAAAGCTTATAAAATTGATCATGTCGCTGGCATATCTTTTGCTTTTTTTTATTTAAAAAGATGAAATTTTTCGTTGGAGGTACTATGTTGAAAAAATATTCCTTTTTAATTATTTTAATAGCCATACACTCTGTTTTGGCTTCGTCAGCGGAACAACAGCAAAATTTTCAACATTTGATAAAAAAATTGAACACGGCTTCTCCACCTACAAAATATTTTGTTTCTCCATCTGCCAGAGTACTGAACTCTCTGGAAATATTATTTTCCGGCGGCAGTTCCTATGGCGTGGAAGAAAGCGGAGCATTGCTGGCGAGGTTCGGACTCGGGCTTGGAGGTGTCGCCGAGATTGATTTCAGTACGACCCAGGTCGTCAATGAACTGACCGGCGATCGAACTGAATTTCCTTCCCGTACTTTGAAAGTTAATGTAGTACCCGAAAGCATCAGAGACCGATGGTGGATGCCCAATCTTGCCGCTCAATTGCGTACCAGTTCATGGGGTACTGTTGTGAGGCAGGATCATAAAATCGCACAAAGTATAGCTGATGGATTTCGAGATGTTAATGAGGACTATCTGTTACAATCACTCAATTTAATGACACGCTTTACAACGCTTTATATTATAACCGGTAAAGATTATACTTTCGGTGGATTTTCTCTGGGAGCAACTTTGATTGATGTGAGGACAAAAGAGGGAGGACAGTGGTTGTACAATAACAAAACCTTTCAGCATGAATTTGTCCAGCTGCCGGAGTTACAGGAAAATATTCTTAAGCCTTTCGGCGGATTCTATTTTAACGTCAATCCGAATACTCAAATTATGAGTGAAGTTCACGCTATTCCTGTGTTTCACTATTCACCTGAGGAAAAGGAGATTCAAGTAAAAAGAGCATGGGCCGGAATCGGAGGCGTCCGGTTTTTTATGTTGCAGTGGCTCACTTGGGATGCCGGTGTACGTTATATCAGTTCATATAAGGGGATCGCTGATGCGGAAATTACCATGAATTTAAATATCATCCTTCCTTTGAAATAAATTTAACATTTTTTAACTTGTGTCGTATCATTTAGTGAATGGACGGCAGTGTAAATTTCAGGAGAGGCTTTGTCCGATACGACACAACAAATCCTTCTAAAGTGCAAACAAGGCGATTTTGCGGCCTTTGATAAACTTGTACAAACGTTTCAGAATTACGCCTATGCTCTGGCTTTTCGTTTTCTTAATCACACGACAGATGCTGAGGATGTGGTTCAAGAAGCCTTTATTCGTGTGTGGAAGAATATAAAATCCTTTAATATGAATAAAAAATTTACCACCTGGTTTTACCGTATTGTGGTCAATTTGTGTTACGACCGTCAAAAATACCTGAAGCGAAAGACACGGCATTTTTTATCTTTCCATGAATCGAACCAGGATTTTTTTGATGAAAACACAAATCTTGAAGAGAACATCACGAATCGTTCCCGTATTGACAGTATTTTTAAAATCGTTCAAGATTTACCATTAAAACAAAAAATGATTTTTATTTTGCGGGATTTTCAGGATTTTGATCTTTTAGAAATCGCGGAAATTTTGGGTATTTCAAACAATTCTGTTCGCTCACATCTCTCACAAGCCCGAAGAGCTGTTCGTGAAAAATTGATACAATTGGAGAATAACTAATGAGTTGTGAAAACTATGAAAAACTGATTTTTCTTTATCGGCCCGGTGAATTATTGCCGGAAAAGATCAAAAAATTGAAAGAACATTTAGAAACATGCAGAAAATGTGCAGATCTTGCAGAGAAAGTAAAAGCTTTTCGGGACATCGATAAAAGCGATACAACGATCGATTTCTCCAATGCCGAATTGCTGCATCGTCAAATTTTGCATAGGGCCAGAATGAATTCTATGCCGGTACGAAGCCGGAGTGAATGGCTCGTTTTTCCCAAAGTGAGACTTGCACTCGGGACGGTTATTGCTTTTTTTGTCTGCCTTTTTTTTATTCAAGAGTTTTACATTATGATGAATATTGTGCGGCTGGAAGAAAAGGTTTCTGATTATAAACAGTCTGTGTTTTTTCCCTCCGTACTAAAGGATAAAATCCTGTTATCTTCGGTATTGGAGAAAACGGGGGTTGAAACTCCGGATGATTATATTATGGTGAAAAAGAGCACACTCAGGAAACTCTTTATGGTGTATGAAAAGGCAAATATTACCAATCGACAGCTTTTTGAATATATTGAGAGTCAGTCAGAATTGCACGATATTCGTTTGCGTGATGGATTGAATGTAAAAGAACTTGAAATACTCAATCAAAATAAACACGATATTTTAAAATATTACAATAATTTATAAAAGGAGAGAAAAAATGAAAAAGTATTATATATTGGCAATGTGTATTTTATGTGCCATTTGTGGTTGCCGCGAGATTTCAGTGACAACAACGGTCAATACCGACGGATCGCTTGAACGAGTAGTGACAACCGGTGATTCAAGCGGTGTCGCAAATTCGGTTTATCCAATTCCGACAGATTCGTCATGGACAATAACCTATCACGAAACAAAAGACGACTCGGATAACGTCGAAAAAAAATATAAAGCTGTAAAAACTTTTAAAAACATCGCTGAATTGAATAAATATCTTGAATGTAAAGGCGACACTATCCCTCGCATGGGGATCAAAGTGGATTTAAACAAAAAATTCCGATGGTTTTATACGTTTTTTGAGTATACGGAAACCTATAAATCATTCAATCAATTTCACAAATTACCACCCGCCGATTTTTTTACAGTGGAAGAAATTGAGCTCATCAAGGCCGGGATTGACAGTGGAAGTATCGAGGATAGGCTTGAGGAATGGCAGGGGCACAGTATTTTTGAAGAATTTTATCAACCCTTTTTGGAGTATGTTGAAAAATTGGGTGATTCACAATTAACACCGGAATCAGTCAGGTCACACCGGGAAGAGATGCTCAAAATAGTCGATGAGGAAGAACCAGCCGATGTGGAAGATTTTCTGAAAAAATTGGAAACAATACTGGCTGCCCCATCGGTGTGGAAACTGGAAAATGAAATAAAAACAATGTACGATGATATATCTAAAAAAATAGATTATATGGGCAATTTTTATACCATAGATTTCACCAATACCGTTCAAATGCCCGGTTTGCTGATTGATACAAACGCACCCACAGTCGAGGGTAACAAGGTGACGTGGAATTTTGAGTCTGTCAGGTTTTATGTTTATGACTTTGAAATGAAAGCGGTTTCTCGCGTTGTCAACAAGTGGACATTCCTCGTGACTGTGGTTATCAGTATGGGGGTACTCCTGTTACTGATTCTGTCTATAGTTCGGAAAAAAGGTTAGAAAAAAAAGGCTGTTGCCCGGAGGCAACAGCCTTTTTTCGTTTAGGCAGAAGATAAATGTAGCAGATTCAAGTAAATTTTTTTCAAGTTGTTATCTTACCAGTATCATTTTTATTGTCGACGATTTGTCACCACGGTATAAACGCGCCAGGTAAACACCTGCGGGAGCATCTTTACCCTGTTGTGTTTTCCCATCCCATGTCATTAAATGCTCTCCGGGAGCTATTATTCCGTTATAAACGATTCTGATTTTTTTACCTTCAACACTGTAAATATCGAGGGAAACGTAACCCTGCGAATGCCCGGTTGCGTAAACCGGTAAACACGTTTTGGGATTAAAAGGATTTGGATAATTTTGCCCCAGTAAAAACCGGTCAGGAAGGGAACCGGACTTTTCCGTTACTGACGATGGCTGTCCCTCCAATATTTTACTCAGGCGAACCGGATCGATGCGACCGTGGTGGAGATCACCGATGTAGGCAAAAGAACCATGCTCCATGTAATGCAAGGCCATGTAACATATATCCATACTTTGGCTTAAAACCGGATTGGTAATACGCATGTATCCCATATTTTCCGTTTTGCCACAGATTTCACAGGCCTCCAAACCAAAAACCAGAAAATCTTTTTTATAAGGGTCCTGTACGGATTCGTCTGTTCCAAGATTATTAATTTTTTCAAGCAGTATTTTGGCAACTTCCATTCCGTCACTTGTACCATCGACGTCACTGTCCCAAAGGTCCGGATTTTTTTCAAATCCGTCTTCCTCCGTATCTAAAAGCCCGTCAGAATCACTGTCGCCGAGTAAAGGCAATAGATGTAAATTATCAGTCTGCTCAAAAACGCTGCGCAGTTTTTTAATATCTACGGTTCCCTGATTCGCACTGCCCAAATAACCAAATCCGCCGCAGTGCATATAATGGACACCGATAAATGGAATGTCCATTTGAACAGCTTTTACAGGATTGATAATTTCGAGATATCCCATGTTGAATGATTCGCCGCAAATTTCACAGTATTCTATTCCTTTTGCATGGTGCTCCGTTACATAAATGCTGTCGATTTGAGGAGAGCGGGGTAAAAGATCAATTTTTTGTGCATAATAGTCACCCCATTGCAAACCATCCGGTATGCCGTTATTGTCCGAATCGCTGATGTCCCCCCGCGATCCCACCAAGGCTTCATCAAGGTCCGGTACGCCGTCCTGATCCCAATCCGGTTTAGTTATAGAGGAATGGGAACGTCCATCCGATGTGAGAACCTGGAATAGCAGAGCCGGATTGATCCTGCCTTGCCCGTGTACATCTCCGTCATAGAAAAAGCTGCCATGTTTTAGAAAATGGTGTATGGAAATGTACGGTACTTCAATGGATAAGTTTTCCAGCGGATTCACAATTTCCGCATATCCCATGTTTGCGGTTTCTTTACAGATGTTACATGTCTCAATTCCGCGCAGCATATGGTCGATCACATATGGACCGTCAGATCGTATTTCATGGGGAAGTGTATCCAGAATCTTTTCAAGTTGTCCGGCCAGCTGCACGCCGTCGACAGTTCCATCGGTATCGGTGTCTGCTTTTTCGGGATTACACCCAACAATTTTTTCCAGATCATCTTCGAGAAAATCCACATCCTGATCGACGCTGCTCTCCAGTTTTAACCAGTGGGGATCAGTGTCGAGTGGTCCGGAAAATGCCTTTGAACCCAATGGCGTCATCCAGCTTCCTATAAGCAAAAGAATAGATGCTGCGACGCTAATGGTTTTCAACAGCTGATGTTTGCTTATATTTCCGGGGAAACCGGCTTCAAGCATTTTACAGCATTCGGCATATATTTTTTCGTATTCCGGAAGCAAATTGGGCGTTATTGAACAATTTGGACAACTCCAGTGAAATAAGAGCCGTTGTTGCTGTTCGGTCAGATTGTTGAGTGAATAACCGTGTTTGATGTAATGTTCTACACAACAGGGTGGAAAACCGAATAAATAGCCCTCAAAACGCATTTCCTGTGCACTTTTAATGACGGGTTTACCATTAAATCGGCTTACGTACAGGTCGAGATACATTTTTGAACCGCCGAATAAAAATTCTGTTTTTTGTGTTCCATTTTTGAGTAAACGGTTTACATATGCGGACTCTAGTCTCATCTTGCTGATCAGATCGATTTCCGCCTGATGCAACCTGTTTTCCCAGCGGCTCAGCGGTTTTAAACCGGCTTTCGTCAATAATGCCAGGTAAACAAGGTCAAAATTAATTTTCGTTTCCATTTTTATATCCCATTTATTGTAAAAGTGTTATTTTATGTGAACAGGTTGCATAAGGGGTTTTTAAAAAAATGACATAAATACCCGAAGCCGCAACCTGCCCGTTGTTTGTTTTTCCATCCCAAATGATATGATGGACACCATTGGGATGGTTTTCATCAATGAGTAGCCTGACCAGCTTGCCGTTGATGTTATAGATTTCGATGCGTACATGACTGGATTTTGGCAGATAAAAGCTCACAGTTGTTTGCGGATTAAAGGGATTCGGATAGTTGGGTAGAATTTTTAGGTCTTTTACTTGATGAATTTTATGGGTTTGAGAGACCTTTGTTGCCGATTCATCAAATTTTTTTATCAGATACTCAATTTGAAAATTTTGCGTTGTGTCGGTGTATGAAAAAGACCAGAAAAGCGGTTTAATGGCCTTGTCACTTAACAACAGCTCACGCCATTTTTCGTCCGTTAACCGGTCGGACATAGGGTGTAAAAATTCATAATAACTGAAAATTGCTCCCCGCGTTATCTTCAGCTTGTCTTCAATGGGTACAATGACAAAAAGTTCCATAGGATAACCGACGCCGACTTGTAGCACTTTGAAGTTGAGTGCATCCGTATGCACATCGGCGATAACCGCCATAAGGTCTTGTCCCTTACCTTCCGGATTTTCAGGATCCAAAGATGGAAATGTGACGATCTGATCCATTATATGCCCGAATCTTTGGATCATGTAATATTCATTGGTCGTCGGGGTTTGCTGTAACAGCTCTTTTTCCGCAATATTTTTGAGCGTCATCAGAACAAATTTCAAGTCGTTCAGCTTTTTTTCAAATGTATCATTTAAAAGTTCTCTGTTATTTAATCCTGTGACCATAAATTGAGCCAATGCTGCGAGACGTGCAAAGAGGTGCGGATTCGGCTCCACATAACCTTTTATTAAAACGGGAACAGGCGGTATACTCTCCCAGGAAGAACTCTGCTTCGCGTACAAAATCGTATCATGGCGCAATTCGGACCACGATCCCAGAGATGTCGCCAGATCTTTATCCTGCCAGGCCAAAGTTTGCATGAACGCTGGATAACCTTTTCCCTTTGTAAACAACAGCGGCATCAGAGAGTAGAGCCAGTTCCAGTAGAGGTTTTCTGCCCATTGTTGATCTGGTTTATTCTCAAATACCAGGCTGAGTGAATCAAGCACACCGATATAGCAAATGTTGGTTGACTCGTGATAAACCGAATCCAATACATCGCGGGCCCGATCGGAGCCAAGTACAGCCATTATATCAAGTCCCCTCGGCATCAGCCGACCGGGAACGGTTGGTGCCGTCAACCGGTCAAACATGTACGAATCCGGGATAAAACGTTGTCCCATAAAGCGGAATCCTTTTGGTGTACTGCCTGGCAGGGGGGATGTGATAAGGGGGCCCTGCAGTTTATTCGCTCGCTCGATGAATTGCTCCAAAAGGTTAAAATCCTCGAGATTGTAATTGTCATGGTAAACAGAATCAGCGATACTTTTATATTGATACACGTTAATGTCATCGGATTTACCAACGAAAAAGACCGTCGGATCGTAAATTCGGTGCCAGTAATTCAATGCCGGATTTCCGGCAATATTGTTATGGACAAGCATGTCTATCAGCATTAACGCCATCAGAGTATGCTCTCGTGTGGCATCCGGTTGGTTATCCGGTTCCATGGTAAAAGTTATTCGTCCGAGCCACATCATGGCACGAAAGTATTTTTGTAATGCTTCTGTTTGGGTATAATGTCCCCGTGGAATATACTGGCTGTAATCCTCAAGATAATCGAAAATCGGTGAATATGAATATCCCGCATGTTTATTGACAAGATCGATTTCGGCATCGACCAAATTTTTGGTATCGGCAGGAATCACCGTCGTTTCATCCAGGAGTACGGATGCAACGGTCAGATAAGCCAAAAGTTTTCCGCAAGCACGTTTAACATTTAAATCCTCATATTTAATACATTTGACCTGGATATACCCCATTAGATCCTGCAACAAAATAGAAAGGTCATTAGTGAATCGTTCGGTTTCCAAAGCTTTTAGAATATTATCGTAGAGCAAATGAAATGCATGTAAAACCGCATCGCTGGTGATAAATGCAGGGATCTCGTCGTCGTGATAAGCCATATACTGCTGATGAATTTGATGATATGGAGCCGATCGTGGTTTTACCACAAAACCGTATTGTCTAAGGATATTCAGATCGGTTTCAGTAAAAATACCGTGTGAAAAATTTTCAACATTTCTGAAATCCGGTTGAATAGAAAATTCCTTGGCCATGGGTGTAATGTCCACTAAAACCGGGACATAAGTACCAAAATCTGTTTGAACAGGTTGAAGAATGTCCGCGATCATTTGATCGCCGGCAATTAATCCTGTGGACAAGAACAGTATTAAATAAAACATCCTGATCATTTTATCGCCTTCAAAAAAGAATGACAACCTCCCAAAGATTCAGCCGAATCTTTGGGAGGTGTTGAAATTATTTTATCAGCATCAGTTTTACGCTTTTCCGAAAATCCGGTCCTGCCAAAACAGCAAAGTAAAGACCCGTGGATACCGGCATACCATCATCATCCCGGCCGTCCCATCTGAGGGTAATAACGTTGGCGTTGCTTCTATTGATGACGAACGTTTTTATTCTCTGTCCCAGAGTATTGTAAATGGCAAAGTCCAGCGCCTTATCTTTCATGTCATCCGGCAGTGTAATTGTCAATTGAACAGTCATATTGAACGGATTCGGCCAGCTTTTTACAGCAAGAGTATAATTTTCATTTTGTCCTGCTGTTTGATCCTCCACCGTCGTTGGCACGTCCCAGGCATCGTCGGCCCCGCCTCTGTTTTCATCGCCGCCGCCTCCCTGATTGCCGTTGTTGTTGCCGGAGAGTGGATCCGGCTCGTATCCCTGGGTCTCCTGGGGTCGAAAAACCAGAAAGCCGGTGTAAGGCGTAAGGATGCGGTGGTCCAAACTCAAGTCCATGATGTCCATAACCGTACCGTTTGTCTGAGTTTTTTTATACAGCTTTTGGACATGGTGCCCGTACCATGCTGTAGCGAGCGTTTCATTTCCCGGTAGTGCATCCGTTTCGTTAATTATAAAATCTTCCTGAATTTTATCCAGTCTGACCTTGCCCAGTACGGTGACATCCAGCGGCAGAGCACCGTTATACCGGCCGACCTGCATAATGGGAAAATTAAGCGGATAGTATCCTTGATGCAGGGCAATAAGATGATTGCCGTATGAATAACCGGAGGCAAACCGGGTTTGCACCTCGACCTCTTGAAAATGACTGATGTGCTCGTAAAAAAGTGCGGCGAGGATATTTTTAAAAGTGTGATACCTGAGAAAAAACAGATTGCCACTTGTTGTATTCGACAACTGGCCGAAAAAACTGGTAAGGTAAGTTTCGTATTGACCGGTTTCACTGTTGTATACCAGGTTGGATTTATTGTCCAGATCAACGATGTGAAAGCGCGTTCCCACCGGGAACATGCCTTTGATTTCCTCTGCATACTGCGAACGGCTCAATCCACTGAGTTGTATTTCATCCGTATTGGTTACGAGGATAATTTCCACAGGTTTTGCCTGTGTAACCAGGAAATCAGCCGCTGCGGCCATGAGCATTTGAAAATTGCTATAAGCCGGAAATGAACGCCGCAGAATTTTTTCAAAAAGTTGATCGAGATTATTTCCGGTACATGGGACCAGTTCGTTGCTTGCGAAAACAATATCCTCATAGCCGACGATAAAATTGACATGGTCTTCGGCACCAAGTGCTTGCTGGAGGGTCTCCTTGAGTTGAAGCAAAACAAGTTCTCCGTCCATGTCCTGGGTATTGAACCGGTTGTAATCGACCAGAACCAGAAAATTTCTCGGTTTATGCTGTTCCATCACCTCCGGCGGGTATACAGCCAATTGATAGAACGTTTCTCCGTTATCTGTGAACGTACTGAAATAAAAATCACCGGCAATCGGGCTTGGATATACCAGTTCGACGAACTGGTCATAGTCGAGTTTGAACCGGTAGAACCAGCCAACCTGGTCCGGCAGAGGATTTTGTTTGGTGATATCCGCACCCAAAAGAACCGGTTTTTTTTCATCCATAAAATATATATCCAGCGAAGACGCTCCCGGACTGAGACGTGAAGTCAGTTGGGATGTGGGGAGCCAAATGCGTAACGTTTCATTTGTCGGCCTGGCCGGGATGATATACTGGATTTTAAACGTGCGTTTGATATCCCGCATAATGGGATATAATCGCAGTTTATAATGGACCATGCCTTCCCTGTCGGGAAACGATTGCGTAAATAAGGCGGGATGTCTTACCGGAGAAGATACCTCGCTGAACAACAGTTCCGCCGTCCATTTGTCCAGCATACTGGCCTGCAGCAATGTATCGTCCAGCCAAATCCAGAAATCACTGACGACGGCTTGATCCGGCAGGGTGAATTCCCAGAGTAACTCCAGTTCATTATAGTTCTTGAAAAACCAGCTTTCAAAATTGTAGGAAACTGTCACTTCAAGATTCATTTCCACATAAGCTCCACGAGGAAGAATAGTAAGAGCGGCTTCATCGACATTGACATTATAATCCATGACCTGCGGATAATTGGCCTCATAAACCGTAAAAATTGCAGCCAAACTGTTGGATAGAATTAAAAATATCGAGATGAATAACAAACATTTTTTCATAATTGCACCTCGCCTCATCTTATCTTAATAACGTAATTTTTAAGTTCTTTTTATACCGGCCGGATTGAACGATTACCAGATATAATCCACTGGCAGCCTCCCGGCCGTTTTCGTCCAAACCGTCCCAGCGGTATCGAATATTTGAATCTGAAGGATTGACCCTCTCCGAATGGTGCCTGACCATCTGACCGAGGTAATTGTAAATATTTATATTTAGCGTTCTTTCAGCCAGGTCTGGCGGCAACGGTACGGTAATTGTTGTTGATGGATTGAATGGATTGGGGTAAGCCAGCAATTGATCGTTCTGCGGTGCCTGAATAGCCGGTTCGTTGATTTCCACGCTCGTGGGAATCTCCTCCGTCAGCCTTAAAAAAGCAGGTACACCATCCGGTCCGGGTACGACCAAACCACTGTATGGTGTCAGCAGGCTATGTTCGACACTCGTATTTTCGATATAAGAAATGGTTTCATAACTTTGCGGTTCCAAAAGCAAATTTTGAATGTACCGGTCATACCAGAATTGAGAAACCGCTACCCATCCCGTGTCATCGATCTGCCTTTCTACGGTGACGCCCTTGGCAAAAAGATCACCGTAAAGCATACCAAAGTAATTGACGAAAAAGGGTTCGGTTCCGTCGAACAAGCCGATTTCATAATACGGTAGGGTGATCGGGAAATTAATCCTCCCCCGGTTGAGCTGAAAACGCGAATAACTGATACCTCCCGTGGGATCGGGAATGGTTTCAACAGATGTAACGGTGGGTGCCACACAGTCGAGCATAATGTCTAAAATGTCATATTGCTGATAATCGCGCAATGTGATAAAGCTGCCCCAGCTTAATCTGGCCAGGTTTTCATAAAGATAATCATTGCCGGAATAACGCTGGTTATTAATCCAGTAATTCGGCCAGTATTCCATATCGGCGTTGATGATGCGGAATACAACCGGATTCTCCGCGATGTTGAGGGTTTGTGTGATGATTTCCAGGGCCGTTTCCGGCGGATCGCTGTGGGTATAGGCATTGGTCAGTAACCATATTTCGCCGCTCTTGCCTTTATCATTCAATACCTTAACAGCCTGACGGAGAAGGTGGGGTAACGTATTCAATTTTGGATTCGACCGTTGCCGTAATTCGGAAAACATTTTATTGATGTGTTCGGTTGTTACCGGCACAAAATTGGTATCGTATATTTCAGGAGTAAAAGCCGAATACAGCATTGTAATCGAATCATACGGTGTGGTCGAAAGAATCGTCGTATTTTCAAACTGTTCAAATAGAAAACTTTTATTATACACCCCCCGGTCGTTATCGGCTAGATCAACAGCAAGCAGGATGTTCTTGTTTTTTATTTCCCTTGTTTCAACAGGCGGTAAAAGAGAAAGCTGGTAAAAACGGTCGTTTTCGTTCTCAAAGATACGAAGATAGGAGCGGTCCGGGGATTCGGGTGCACATCCCAGTAACATATTTCTGTACGAATTATCGGAGAGTTGCAGCATCCACTTGTTACCGGTCTGTTTCCAACCGGATACTGCGTAAACATTCGCGATATTTATCGGCATAAAATTGGGATTATCATGGTCTGTTAAAAACATTGTAGGCCTGCACTGAACGTACGC
>JAFGEC010000071.1 GCA_016931775.1 Candidatus Zhuqueibacterota bacterium
ATTTTTTTTCCACGCCCATTTGGGCCGGTCATCGGTACTATCCCGGGGCGTCAAATTATCGTCATAATTCAAATCCCATGTGTTTTGAATTGCATCCGTATCATTGCCGTATGACAATCCATCAATCCACAAGGATGCTTTCGTTGTCGTATCATCGATCACGGATATCAGCAACTTTTCATCCTCAGAATAGCCCATCGGGTTTGTCAACGCGGCATCCCAGAACCAGATATCGTTGTATTCAGTCAGGCCATACCATTGAAACAGCAACCAATCGGACATTTCTTCACTACGCGCCCAGGAACTATCTGCAGGATTATACGACCAGGCATTTTTAAGAATATTTTTATCGTCATCCGGCCATTCCACCAAAATTGCCAGAAAACTTGCTTCCTCCCATACGGTTTTACCCAGTGTCCAATCGCTCCACCATACAGCCCTGAAAACGATATTAAATTCATCCGTTCCATGAGAAGTCTGACGCCTCATATGTACGATAAATTTTTGCGCATTTTCCCATACTTTATCGTCTGCAACACCGTCCAAAACCGGTCTTTCCTGAACATGTGTCGCATGCAATTCGATCAGGGGATCGGTGGGCATGGGTATTTTACCGTCTCCACAGGCTAAAAAAACAAACAGAACCACAATTAAATACTTTTTCATAATATCTCTCTTAGAAATTAAATGAAACGGTTAAGCGTTGGGCATTCTGCAGATAGCTCATATCCGAATAAGCGTAATCCAATTTAATATGATTGGTTCCGATAGGAACATCGATACCGGCGCCAAAAGAGAATCCATCCAGCGGCTCCTCAACCGCCATGGTACGTGAAAAGTCGATCTGAACCTGCCGGTCCATATCCTCCAGCTTGAGCAGGCTACGGTAACCGCCCCGGAGTGCGAGCAAGTTATACAGCTTGTACTCAAAGCCCAGGGCCACCTGCTCCACATTATCGTTGGGATGAGATCCTTCGGCCGTAATGACCATGGCATTGTTTTCAAAATTAAAGGCATCCACAATAAAACCGATTTTAAAAGCGGTCGGCATGGAAAATTCTTCTGAAATATACTTGGCATTCGGTCCAAAATTGGTAATCATCATGGCAAATTTCATATTGCGCACACCGATTTCGTACATTGTCCCAAAATCGAATGCCCAGCTTTTCAGATTTTCATCGCCAAGATATTCGGCAATCATTTTAAGATTACCACCAACGGTGAACTTGTCCGTAAGATCCTTTGCATAACTCACACTAGCAATCCAGTCCGTGGCGGAGAAATATTCCCCGGTCCAGCCTTTAAAGGGAACAGTTTTTTTCATATCACCGGTGGTCAAAGCGCCAACCATAAATCCGACAGTACCAACGGATTGTAATGGGTAAGCAACGCCTACAACGCCGTAACTGATATCCGCAGGCCATTTGATCAAAGAACAAACGACCTCTCCATGCTGGAGCTGGGTTAAACCGGCCGGATTATAGTACATCGCTGTCGCGTCGTTGGCCAGAGATACAAATGATTCTGCCATACCGACAGCACGAGCGCCGACACCGATCTTTAAAAATTGGAATCCGGTTGTTCCGACTTTACCTCTGCCGGCAAACTTTGTTAGCTCTACCTGTGCGGATGACAATACGGGAATCAGGCAGACCAGAATTAAAATTGTCCAATTTACACGTCTCATATATCAAAGACTCCTCAATATTTGGATCGTATTTTCTGACTTATTGAATCACAACAAACTTGCCCACATAACTGCCCTGCTCCGATTCGACGGCAAACAGATAAATACCGCTGGCGATTGCCTGAATATTCCGGCTGATCAAATTCCAGGATTCGCGGTTAGCAATGGCACTTTTTGCCGGGTAATCATGGTCCAGTATAGCCACCAGATCACCTGCAAGCGTATAAATACGAATGGTGCATTTGGTCGGCAGGTTGGTAAAATCAATACGTTTATCCACATCGGACTGACCGGATTCCCATAAGGCATCGTAATAGTTACCGTCGATCCGGTAAGGATTGGGCACCACCAGTACATCAAGCGCATCATTGGGGCCCGGTCCTTTGGATGGAGCGACTTTGGTCATATTTATCAGAGCACTGCACTCAAGCGGTTCTAAACCAGTCGGGGCATAACCACTGTCATAGGCGGTCACAGCGTAATAAAAAAACTCTCCATTGGTCAAACCGGTATCCACGAAATTATACCAGACTGTGGTATCGGGTGGATTTTTCGTATTATCGATTTCATATTCCGGATGGGCATCTTCGAAACCAAAATCGTAACCATAACCGTCAATTTTATCAAACTCACCGAGTAATTGCATATCATTTAACTGGCCGGTGCGGCTGCGATAAATACGGTATCCCTGAAAATCGACTATCTTACTGAACGTATCCACCGAATATTCGGGAAAGTTGTTCCATCTCAAGGCGACTCGTTTATCGCCGGGTGTAACAATAAGATCAGGGGCCGGCGGCGGCGGGGGACCGGAAAAATCCGGAATACCATCCGCCGGTGGATTATCGTAAACATCCTTGGCCCAGCGGGCATTGCGTCCCAGGTCTTCGAATTCATCAAAACCCGGACCCGGCAAACCACCCACATAAGCCAGAGTGAGTTTCAGCGTACTGTCCGGGCGCAGCGTAAATGGACCGAACGACAGCAAATACCGGGAATCCGCTCCAATCGGCGTATTGGGATCCGGAGCCATGGTGGCTTCAGACTGGTCCATATCGATAGCGCCGTTGCTCATCACCCGGTACTGTTGTGGCGGCGTATCAGGACGGAAACCAAAGTCAAACGGCACGGTCGGATCTTTGGGCGCCCAGTCCCGCCAGGGATCCCACCAGTTATAAGAGACGGTTTTGGGATCCGGGAACAAAACCCGGGTGCCGGTGACACCTGAACAGGTGCCGTTATCGCCGTCATTGTCCTTGATCCAGGCGATATTGACCGTATCGCCTTCGGAATTCACCTGCATAAATCCGGTTAAATCGTCATATGCATAATTGGCAGTACTTGTATGGCCGCAATCCCCATCAATATAAATGGCCATAAACAGTTTTTCAAACGTCTGCGGTTCTTTGAATACCCAGCTGGATTTATTTTCAATTAAAAAATCAAAAATAATAAAATCTTCGGAATAGGAATAACTCCAAGCGTAACTCTTTTGGGTGATGCGTATCCCCATGGGTTTGAAACCCTCAAACCCCATTATCTTGGAGGTATCAGTATATACGGCGGTATAATCCTGCTCCGAATGAGCGGTGCTGTCAAACGCGCTTGTCCCCCGCCGGATAGATTTGTGAATGATCGTATCCTCTACCGCCCATCCAGGGAAAAATGCATCGCGGGTACTGCCGGGACCGTTCACCGCGCCGTCGGTCGCAACACTCACCATTGTGTCGCCATCCACAATGGCGCCGATCCAGCATCCGCCGTAAAACAAATATTCAACATCCGAATTGGCCGGAAATTCACAGGAAGAGTAATCACCGGCATCTGCGGAACCAAATTGACCATAATTGGTCACGGACAGCCACATATTGCCCACATTATGGGTTTTCAGATCCACTGTGGCTAAATTGGTTTTTGCCAGCGATTTTTTACCTTCCTTAACTGAATCTCGCGCGGACGCCGAAGAAATCACAACACATATTATAAAAAGAACCCAAAACCTCAATTTCATAATTCTATCCTTTTTTAAAATTTAAAAATTGCACAAGAATCCTTCTGCTAAAATTCCAGTGCAAAACCGAACATAATATTGCGTCCGGGGTAATAAGCAGACGGATTGATATCCTGTGCCCGGCCCAGTCCGATGGTATCACCGGTTTCGGAGTTTACGGCACGAACACTG
>JAFGEC010000542.1 GCA_016931775.1 Candidatus Zhuqueibacterota bacterium
AACACTTTATTATCATAGTAAATTTGTCGGACGGCACACGATACAATGGTCCGGTAGAGATGACACAGGCAAACCGGTTGCTGCCGGGATTTTTTTCTGCAGAATGCGAACGAGTCGTTTTGAAAAAGTTATTCGGATGGTTCTGCTCAAGTAGCACAACCAGAGGGGCTGTTGGCAAGAAAAAATTCTTATGAATTTTACTTCGGTAAATCGGATCTTGCAGTAAAGGTGATCTTTCGTCAATCGTTGAGATCCGATTTACCAGCAACCTATTTTTATAATTCGTACTGAACTTTTAACAAAATCCCATACTATAATCGAGCCGTCTCGAACGTATCACCCTGACGCAGATCACCGGTTTTAAATCCCTTGACAAACCACCGGGTACGCTGTTCGGACGTCCCATGGGTGAATGAATCCGGAACCACAAATCCGCGTGTCCGCATCTGAATGCGGTCGTCTCCCACAGCCCGGGTGGCATTCATAGCCTCTTCGATATCACCCTGTTCAAGTATATTTTTCATCCTCTGTGCATGATGAGCCCATACGCCTGAGAAAAAATCCGCTTGCAGCTCCAACCTCACCATATACCGGTTAAATTCAGTCTGGCTGACCCTGCCCCGCAGGGCAAAAACCTGCTCGGTTATCCCCAGCTGCTTTTGTACATGATGCCCCACCTCATGGGCAACGACATAGGCGAGGGCGAAATCACCCGGCGCCTGATACTTTTGCTGTAGATCCTCAAAAAAGCTCAAATCAAGATACACTTTTTCATCACCGGGACAATAAAACGGTCCCGTCGCGGCGCCGGAAAAACCACAGGCGGATTGAACGCTCTGAGTGTACAGAACAATTTTGGGCTGGCGGTAGCTTTTACTCATTTGACGAAATAAAACATCCCAAACGTCTTCTGTATCTGCAAGGATCACACGGACAAATCTGGCCAATTCATCATCCGCGCCGCCGGTTTGCTGACCGGGAACGGCGACCTGTTCGGTCATCTGCATGTTTTCAACCACTTCCAGTGGATTCCCGCCCAGCAGCCAAACAATCAGTAAAATAACGAGCGTACCCACGCCCCCGCCGGCAACACGCCGTGTGGTCAATCCACGACGGTCTTCAACGTTGCTGCTTTCCCTTCTGCCACGCCAACGCATAGAATCCTCCTTTTTAATGTGGACGATTTAAATCAAACGTGTAAATATAACGCGATTGTGTTTTTATTCAATCCGTAGCCGTAAATATATAAATAATTATCACAGAATCAATGCATTGTCCATTACTTATGGACCTTTGTAATAGTATTCAATAATCTTCCAATCCGATGGGCCGTTCTGCATCATGAAATACCCCAGCGTTTCATACAACGTACCGTTAAACGATCCGACGGAGAAAACAACTGAAAACGTCTGCGGCTGCCTTTGAACAAGGGAATAGGTGCCCTGAGAGCTATAGTTACCGTCCACATACAATGTCCAGGTACCTGATGATGTAAATTTAAAAGTCGCCGTATGGGGAATCAGATTTTGCCAAAAAGAGCCTTCCCACGTCCCGGTTGACTGAAACCGTGTCAATAGCTGGTTGATAGTCGGATCGTTAAAAGTGACCGCTTGAATCCCGGCAGGTTGCTGAAAAGTACCGGTCCAGGTGTACATTTCAAATCTCGACGGCCCATCCCAAAAGCCGTTTACCGCACGATAGCTATGATTTCCAAGATTGAGCGGCAATTGGTAATAATTCCCAGGAATGATTCCATATGGAGAAGCAGGAAACTGTTCCGCACCATCCACTTGCAACGAGATAATAGGGTATGATGTATTGTTGGCAAACCGCGTTACTTGAGTAACACTGACAATCACACGGATCGCTTCACTATAGGCTGAAAGTCCCGGATTGGGGCCGCTGCCAGCGTACACCCTGGCACGGTAATAATAGGTTCCCGCCCCGCGCGTGAGATCCACCGTATACGGCGACGGATGTTGTCCGGCAGGAGATTTATGGATGTTGGTAAATCCTTCGGTATACGATGTGGTGGATTCTTCCAGTTCATAACAATCCCAGTTGGATGCCAGCCCGGGCCAGTTGTATGTCATTGTCAATGTAAACGTACCTGATGACGTTTCAGGACCGGTCAAAACCGGTGCCTGCACCGGAAGCGGCTCTGTCTTTGCAGAAGCAGTACTATAAACGGAATTTCCGTAAGCATTAAAAGCGCACACCCGATAACTGTACAGCGTTGCGGATTGCAGTCCCGTGTCTTGGTAGCTGGTCACATTGGAACCAACCACGGCGATTTCGGTAAAATCCGGATTATCACCACCGGCTCTTTCAATTTTTGTGCCATCCGCATCCCCGGTTGCATTGGTCCAGGCCAGATTAATTTGTGAGGTTGAAACAGCGGTAGCGGTAAGACCGATGGGCGCAGCTGGTGGTGAACCCGCTGCCTGCGTCCCGGCCTGTGCAATGTTTGAATAACCCGACTCACTACTGCTGTTGTACGCTTTGACACGGTATTTATAATCTGTCGATGCCGGCAATCCTTTATCCTGATATTGTGTAACACCGGCTCCGACACCGGATATTTCACTCCAGGAATTCGCCAACGCCAGTGATCTTTCCACTTTAAAACCGTTCTCATTGTCAGAGTTGTCAGTCCACTCCAAATTAATCTGGGAAGACGAAACGGCCGTCGCAGTAAGATTTGTTGGGGTGTTCAAAGTCCCTGAACCGGATGTGGTGGCTTCTGCAATATTCGAGTAACCGGAATTTGACGTACTGTTATACGCGCGGACGCGATAACGGTAAGTCGTTCCTTCGGTCAATCCCGTATTCTGGTAACTGGTAACGTTGCTTCCAACGCTGCCAATCTCCGCAAAAGCCTCCGAACCACCCGGAGCTCTTTCTATTTTAAATCCCGATTCATTATCCGTATTATCGGTCCAGGACAGATTAATTAGTGACGATGATACGGGAGTCGCTATCAAATTTGTGGGTGCATTAAATCCTGAAGAGGGCAATGTAGTGGCTGATGCCTCAGCCGAATATTCTGAGAAATTTGTCGCATTAAACGCCCGGATCCGGTAGCGGTAAAGCGTCGATGGAGATAGCCCGGTGTCCTGAAAAGTTGTTTTGCCGGTGCCCACACTTGTGACAACAGTGAAACTACCGCCAGTGCCTGCTGCCCGTTCGATCTGGAATCCGGATTCGTTGTTGGAATTGTCCTTCCATTTAAGATCGATTTGAGAACCTGAAACTGCCGTTGCCGTCAAATCAGACGGCGCAATGATGGAGGATTGCGCGGCTGTCGTTACGGTCAGAACGTTGGAATACCCGGAACTTTTCGATTTATTGAACGCTTTTACCCGGTAATGATACTGGACACCCGGCGTTAATCCGGAATCCGTGAATGTTGTTGTGTCTGCACCCACAGTGGCAATTACACCGAATGTATCAGAACCTCCCGGACCACGCTCGATTCTGAATCCGGTCTCATTGGATGAATTATCCTTCCAAACAAGGATAATTTGCGTGGAGCCGATGTTTGAAGCCCCCAAGGTTGTCGGCGACGCCGGTTTGGCACCCGAAGACTTTGTTGGACTGTCGTCATTTTTACAGCCAAACACAAACGCTAGGCAAAGTACGCTTAAAAAGGCTATCACATTTTTACTCATTTTTTCCTCCTCTTAAGTTACTGCGTTAACAGACCTACTTGCCGATTTTAACATTCAGTAAATATGCGTCGTAGCATTCCGGGTATTATATATTTATAAAAAATATCATCTTATAAATAGTAATTTTACGGTTTGACTTTCTTTACCTGCCGTCAGCCGCGCAAAATAAATACCTGAGCTGCAGGTTAAATTCTGCTGGTCTTTGCCGTTCCAAGTGAATCGATAATAGCCGGGATTTTGGTTTTGAACATTTTTTTTTACAATTTTTCGGTGAACCGATAAGTGTCCATGATTCTCCCTGGTTTTCACTTTTCCAGACACGGCCAATGGCAAAACCGTTATCAGCATCGTCATCGTCTCCGCCGCTGCGGCCGATATACAAGTGGCCGGATTGCGGATCTACAACAATGGTGCGTACACAATCATAACCCCCATCCCCGAAATCACCACCCTCAGGATCGAGCCGGGGATCAAGCCGTTTAAAACTAAAACCCCGGTCGTCGGACCGCCAGAATCCCATATCATCATAGCAGAGATACAGTATATCTGGATTTAACGGATGAAAGCCGATATCAAAAATCTCCATCAATTCTATACCTCTTCCCCGCCAGTACTCACCCAGTTTTTCGGTATAAATCTGATTCCAGGTTTGGCCGCCATCTAACGTTTTGAAGATACCTTCGATATCCCCGCCTAAATATATAATATCGGCATTGTCAGGCTGAATGGCGGATGCCATTAAGTAACTACCGCCGCCAGGTCCGATGGAACGCCATGAAGTTTGACAGCAGGCGTCGTTAAAGCAAAAAAAAAGAAAAGTGAAGCATCCGAATCTTTGAAGAAATGTCATTTGCGGCTCCCATCGATGTGGCCGAGCAAGAACTTGACAGAAAATGAATCCCCAAAATTCCGTGTGGACCGTACAGGTTCACTTTGACTAATCTGGTATGGCGTACCGTAGAGGGCGAATTGGGATATTTTAATTTACGAATTTAAACAAATTTGTCAATATAAATTGGAAATAATTTTGGACAAGGGTGGAAAAAGCGCAGTACAAATTTCTATCGAATTCCCGCACTATCCAACCGTTTGCGCAGCAGGGTATTTTCTTCTTGCAGATTGAAACTCGTTTCCCCGGTGAATGTTACACCAACATCCAGACAAAAGGTCGTGATATCACCATAATTAGTGATATCCCAAAATTTATGGAATAATGACAGCAAAAATCAGATTTATACATATTTTATAAAAAAAATAAAAAATTTTACGTTTGTGGTATTATTTTTGTCAACTTGTCATATAAATGAACCGGTTAAAAACCAAATTAACTTAAACTCATAAAAAACAATAAAAAAAATTTTATAGCATGTCACCCAAAATCGACAAGAAATAATCATCATGTTTACTTGATGCCACAGCAGGAGAGGAAACCATGATATATTCTATTATTATATCAAGATATTTATACATTTTGAAGAAGGGGTAGTCGCATGTTCTCCGTCAAATTCAAATGCAGCATCCTTTTGGTAGTCTGCATGATGGCACCTGTTTTCAGCCAGGGTCAACTTGCTATTATTGATATCACCTCGCGCAATCTGGTCGGTGATGCCAATATTGAAAATAAACCGGACGATGGTCCGGAGGTTTTTACGGTGGGAGGGGATTTTAGAAATAACGGTATCGATACACTTAAACATGTGTATGTGACTATCGGTGACGGGACAAATGCAGGTATCTTTCCGGAAACCATCGTACCGCCGGGCGGTGATTATGAAGGAACGTTCTCGCTCAGGTTGCTGGATAACGACACGGAAGATGCTGAACGGTATTTAGGGCATCTGCTGCCGGGTGAACAAAAGTCTGTTTATTGGGAAATCGTTTATCCTCTCCTCGATGCGGCCGGACATGCTGTTTGGGGTGATCCAAACGACAGTGATGATGACCTTAAGCTCAAGTTCACCATCTGGGGCAATTGTATCGAAGCATCCAGTCAAAGCCCGCAATCGGTGAGTCTGAATGACTCTGTATATGTGCGCAATGAACAGAAAGCGGCAACCAGTAAAATTCAGCCGACACCCGACGGGTATTATACCATTGTCGCCGGTCCAAACCTTTCTCCGGGACAAACCGTTACGGTGACCTATAACAATGTAAGCTTTGGTAATGTCAACCAGGGATTTGACGTGGATGGTTATCCCGGCCCCGATTACGATCTGTGGTACCAGCCCATCGGTGAATTGGACTGGGATCCCAATGTTTTTCGTCTGGTCCGTACCAGCGCGACAATTCACGGAAGCCAGTGCGGCGCCGGCAGGCCCGATGTGGATATATTTTTATCCGACTCGACCTATATCAGCAAACTGGATCAATACGGCAGCTGTGGCTGGGAAGGAAGTTACGAGTACACATTTGCTGCGATCGGCCTGGGCAGCTGTACGCTGACACCCTATCAGGAGGTCGCATCAGGATCCGATAATGAAAAATACAATTCCGATTACGGCGGCGATGATCTTGCCGGCTGCGATTATTGCGTCACACTTACAAGTCAGGAAGGCGGTCTTGAATTTTCCAAGAATGTCGATAAAATGTACGCACTCGATGGTGATACGCTCACTTATACGATTATACTGTTCAATAATTCCAGTTTACCGGTCGGCGATCCCGATCTGAGTATTTTTCCCATTGTTACCGATTCCATACCACTACTCGGTTTTTATCTATCGAGCAGCATTCAGACTTTTCTGGATTGTATAACCTTATATTCCGTGGATAACGGTCAGACATGGCTTACCGAGGAACCTGCACCCGGAACCGGTATCACCCATTTACGCTGGACAATTAACCAGCAGTTCCTGCCGGGACAAATTGACAGTATACAATTCAAATTCATTATAAATCAGGATTTATCGGACACAATCGTAAATTATGCAGATCTGTCATTTATGGGTGAAATTCCCGTGCAAATCGACAGCGCCGTTACCTTTGTCAATCAACTTGGTCATATCACCGGACAAGTATGGATCGATGAAAATCAAAATGGTATCCGGGAAACCGTGGAAAATGCAACGCCGCCC
>JAFGEC010000072.1 GCA_016931775.1 Candidatus Zhuqueibacterota bacterium
CAAAAAAACCTTGAGGCCATTGAATCATCAATTGGATCATTGGAAAAAATATAAAGGAGGTTTGCCATGCGTAAAATTATATCACTTGCTGTTATCGCTGCTTTACTTTTGATCGTGGTCGGCTGTGCGCAGCATATTCACAAAGTAGGTAAAGGCGCCCAACAGGGTCAGTATACAGAAGCACGACAGTGGTACATTCTTTTCGGACTCATTCCGTTAAATAATGTGGATACGAACGCAATGGCGGGTGGCGCTGCCGATTATGAAATAAAAACAGAAAACGGGCCGTTGGATATTATTTTGAATATTTTCACTTCTTATGTGACCGTCACTTCAAGGACTGTCTCAGTAACGAAATAACTTGAAGAAAGTGGCCTCTGGTTCCAGCCCGCGGGCATTAATGTCCGCGGGCTTTTTTTTGTTGCTCGTTTATAATATTTTTTCTCCACCAACGCTTTTCGGTTATACGGACGTTTGGAACATTTTTAATTTGTTGAAGAAACATTTGTAAATAAAAAAGCTCCCGGTCATCGACTGAACCGGTAAAAGATAAAATAGGGATATGATTGCCGTAATGCCGTTCGATTTTCACCGGATCGTCATCGACAAAAAGAACCTGGTCGAGGCTGTAGCCAAGCCGTTTAACCTTTTTTAGATCTTTTATCCAGTAATAATAGTCTCGTTCCGGATTTCTTCGAAATGTACACCTTTTTCGGGCCCAGATAAACTGCAATCCATCCGGCTCCGGGAAAATATTTTCCACAACCTGCTCCGCGTAATCCTCCGAAGCCGTTGTCCACACCGCTACCTTGTAATTTGAAAAACAGAATTCCAAAAATTGATTCAAATAGGGTCGCCGGTAAACGTGGTAAATCTCGCACACTGTAAAATCGGGGGGAATTTCCAAAGCCGTCTCATGAGCAGATATCAATGTTTCGTCCAGATCGAGAATCAGCAATTTTTCATGACTTGCCATTAGAATCCCGGGTAAAATCCGGCAAATATTATACTGAAAAATTTGACAAACGGCCAAATAAGTTGCCCCAGAATGGAAACACCGCCGAAGCGGCCGATTAAAATCAGGCCGATCAGAATAAACATGCCGTATTTCTGCAGCGGAACCATAATATGTTCGTATTTTTTCGGCAGCACACCGTACAGGATTTTCGATCCGTCCAGCGGGGGTATCGGCAATATATTAAAAATCGCCAATGCCAGATTAATTTGCAGGCCGAAAAACAACATGATTAGAAAAAAAGATAATAATGGAGGACTTGCTGTGGTTACACCAAGTGACATGGTTATTCTGATCATAATACCGAATATAAAAGCCATGATCATATTGGACAAAGGTCCGGCGGCGCTGATCCATAACATGTCCTTTTTCGGATCCCGCAGGTTGTACGGATTGACCGGCACCGGTTTCGCCCAGCCAATGTGAACCAAAAAAAGCATAATGGTTCCTATCAGGTCCAAATGTGCCAGTGGATTAAGAGTCAGGCGGCCATGCTGTTTTGCCGTGTCGTCACCCAGCCGGTGAGCCACAAAAGCGTGGGCGAATTCATGTACCGTCAAAGCCAGTAGTATCGGCGGCGCCAGTAATAATAGGGATAATATATTCAAAATGTTTCTCCTGTTTGTAATAATTTATTTTCAAAACGTTCGTAGTACCCGATAAATTCCCCGTTTCGGTCACGAACGGCCCGCATATATATATTGTACTTTTCCCTGACAGTAATCAAATGTTCATCGAGCCCTTCATGGCGCATGACATCAAAAATTTCCTGAATCTGCCGGTTTGAATCCGCATCATGGCAGTCCAGCAAATTGGTGTTCAACAGCTTTTCACCACCGCTGTAATATTTTTTTGCCGCGCTATTCATATACAGTACGGTATGGTTCAAATCCGCAAACAGAAACGGCTCCTTTAAACTGTCCATAAAAGCAAAAAGTAGATCTTTGGATATCATCAGATTCCTTTTATTAGATGAGATGCATAAATTTAAGAATTGTTGAGTTTAATTAATTTATTTGTGGAAAGCAAGAAGATAAAAAACCCCCGGATCCCTCCTTTCCCCTAAGAAGGAGGGATCCGTTTTTTTCAGTTTGGATCGTTGGCGTTTCGCAGAGGTTGTTGTGATGTTTCAGGTATATTGGGATTTGTATTTCGCATGTCCTCGCTGTAATAAACCCGGTGAGGAATTTTAATTTCAGGATTACCGCCGCCTGTAGGTGTAAATACGGGACGTTTTGTGCGTTTCCAGTCGTTATAGGTCTCCATGTTGAGAAAGAGAGCAATATATTTGTCTTCCATAATTTTGTCCAATAACGCCTCACCGCTCAAATTTTCAGCGGTGCCCAGAGAGCCGGCTTGGAATCCCCAGCGCTCTTCGATACCCCGGCGTACCTGATTGAGAGTTGCCAGTGCCGTCGCCTCATCGCCGGCTTGATACGCGCATTCGGCAATGATAAGCTGGGTTTCCTCCCATGTGAGCAAGTCGAATGATCTATCCTGTCTCAGATATTCGTCGGCACTGAGCATTGATGCCTCCACATTTGAGTCACCCTGTTCCGAGCCGACAAATTCACCATCGGCATCCGGATCGAAGTAGAGTGCCAGTCGCGGATCGTTACGGGATTTTAACAGCTCAACAATGGTTTGGTTCGCCCTGAGATATGAGTCACGGTTCTTTTGGTACAAATAATAAATAGACTCCTTATTCAGCTCTGCGCTGTGATAGGTCACAAAGTTATTCGTATAGGAATCGATTCCCTGGCGTGCAGCGTTCATGGCACTGGTGTAATTCCCCGCGTCGACTTCAGCCCAGTGCATATAAAAGCGTGCTTTGAGAGAATAACATGCTGCAATCCACTTGTTGGCATCGGCGTTAAAATTTACATCGTTTTGTGGACTGCTTGCCAGGGTAGTACCCAGTTCTCCGCTCTGCAGGTCCTGAATGGCTTCATCCAATAAATTTTGAACGGCGGTATATATTTCACTCATGCTATCCAAACGCGGTGTGGCCACATCCGAAATGGCCTCTGAATAGGGCAGATCACCCCACAAACTGGAAGCCATACCGATAACAAATGCTTCAAAAAATTTTGCAATACCCGCATAAACGCGGTTTCCGGCTGCTTCGGTGACTTTTACCAATTCTTCAATATCCACAAGTCCGCCTTCGATATATACTTCTTCCAGTTCATCACCCAGTGTTTCCTCAGTGTGTACATATTCACCGATAATACTTGTTTGGCGATCTGTTCCCGACAGGTACTGCATCCATATGGAGAGCAAGCGGGACATTTCCGCTTCTTGCTGGTAATATGTTTTCACCTGAATGCCGTTAAATAACTGGTCGGCGGATATTTCGGTTGCCCGGTTTGGATCTTTTTGCACCTCCGGACCCTCTAAAAAATCTTTACCGCATCCGGTGAACAAGAGAACCGTTACGAGAACCGCCAATATATTTCTTAAATTTATTCTCATCATTCTCTTCCTTTCTTTTCGAAATTAATAGTTAAAACGCAATGTCAGAATATAGGAACGAATTTGAGGATTGTTGAAGTAATCAAGCCCTCTCCAGTTCTCATTTCCTGAAATATTGGTTTCAGGATCAATCCCGGTGTAGTCGGTCCAGGTCAAAAGATTGCGTCCACTCAGGCGGATGTCGATATCGCTCAATCCGGTCCAGTAGGTCAGACGTGGATGTTTAAATTTGTAGGAAACGGAAATTTCCCGTAATTTTACATAACTGCCGTCTTCGACAAATTGACTGTTGGGGCCGAGGAAGGAATTACCGAGCCCAAAACCGTACCAGGAATCCTGATCCAAAAAGACCTCTGTGCCGGCACCGGGTCCTTTACCCTGGAATGTATAGCGTTTACCACGTGCCATTTCGCCTTCCAGGTTTTTATTTTCAATATCCGTATCCTTATGAATACCAAAGTAATACAATGCCCCTCTTGTTCCGTTATAAACATCGCCGCCCTGTTTGATGTCGATAAGCGAAGAGATGGTGATTTTGTTAAAAAGCGTAAAAGTATTTCGTATGCCACCGGTCCAGTCCGGATTGGGATCACCGATCACTCTGTTTTGAGGATCCTTGAGGGGGTAACCGTCTTCGGCGATATACATATCTCCCTCGGACCAGCCGGAGTAGGCTTCATCGATGTTTACACGGTTGCCGTCGGCATCGGTTACAAGACTGCCTCGGCCGAATCTCACCCAGTCGGGACCGCGGAAGATACTCATAGGCAGGCCTTCTTGTGCATAACAAGATGTTTCAAAACCCTGAATGAAAATAAATTCAGCACCGTCGAGGCTCACAACGCGGTTTTTGTTACGCGCCCAGACAAGCCCCACATCCCACTTGAAGTTTTTCTTTGAAATCGGCTGGAAATCCAGATTGAGCTCGACACCCCGGTTGGAAATTGTACCACCATTTTTCAGCTGGCGCTGGTACCCGGTGGACGGAGCAACCGGCATGTCGTAGATGATATCTTCTGTTTTGCTGTCATAGTATGTAAATCCCAATCCGATTCTGTTGTTCCAAAAAGCCAGGTCGATGCCGGTTTCCCATTCCTTTGATCTTTGCGGCAGGATGTCTTCATTTCCACGTACATAATAACTGTGGAAACCTGAAAAACCGTAAGCAAATGGTGAATTACCGTCCACCGGCATGATGTAGCTGTCCGTAATGATA
>JAFGEC010000073.1 GCA_016931775.1 Candidatus Zhuqueibacterota bacterium
AACTTTGAAAGCTTTCTTTTTAACTCACTTTTTGATTTAGCAACGAAAAGTTTGCCGTCTATGTCGCATATTAATGGATATGTAGGTCTTCGTAAAATAAAGTCTATTTCCATATTATACACCCACCGCTTTTTTATATTCGAATAAACGCGTCAAGTGTTTATTCTATTCTTTGTTACAAGTATTTACTGCGTCATAACCCGCCGCCGTTTAACAGGCATAACCGGCGGCCGTTTAGTAAGTATATCCACCTTCACACCGAAACTTTTTGACTGGAAACGACTGCGATATCCACACCGTCCGCCGATTGTCCGGCCGTCAAAATGTCCGAACAATCAAAATTCGTACACTTGTCATGTATAAAGTTGTTTCAAGTGTAAAAGGCCTGTCGGATCATCCCTCTTGAATACTGACTCTGATAGTGTTTTGCTCTTTTGTAAAATACTAACCAATTCAAACAATAAAAGCAATAGAAAAAAAGTATAATATGTGTCATTTCCCGAAGGGATTGTTTTACATCGATATCAAAAACTATATCAACGCTGCCGGGAACCGGTTACAAGTTTTCTGTCTGTTTATTAAAATACGTTGTGCACTCTTTCAATACACGGACCAGAAAAATTTTATCATAATTATTTGATGATTTTTTGAAAAGGAGTTCTATAATGAAAACAAAATTAATGCGTCAAAAGATTAAAGAAGCAGCCGAGGCGGAACGTTCGACCAACATACTCGCAAATGCAATCGATTCTATGGCAAGGATAAAAGGTATCTCTTTGCCTGCTTCTCAACGTTCTCAAGTTATAAATTTCATCAAACAGTATATTGAACATGTCCCGGCAATTTTGGAAACCATTGAAACAACCGCCCGGTCACAGGGTGTCCTGCCGCAAATATCACCTATGCTACAGGCGGGTGAGGCTTATTTTTTTGCACCGGTTGATGTCATCCCCGATCATTTAGGATTATTGGGCCTGGTTGATGATGCCTATCTCGCCCATAGCCTGGTACAAAAATTGTCAGATGCCTATAAAAAACAAACCGGCCAAGGGCTGATTCCCGTTGATACCCATGGTGCCAATACATTTATTCGAGGATTGATAGGTGAACCCCATGCAAGCATGCTGGATGCTGCCGTTGCCAATACGCTTGGAGGACCTGGCGTGCACCAATCTCTGCAATCTCTCATTCAAATGGGTGGTGGATTTTCAGCAGGTGGTCCCGACCCTGTTTGGGGATATGCCAGTATGGACGAAATTGTAACGACCAGACTGGGTGCCCTGGGTGTCGTTTAACCGACCGTGAAATGACAAAAGAAGAGAGGAAAAATCATGGATGCTCAAAAAAGTATGCTCCGGGTTCAAAAATCCATGCAATTGGATCAGGACTATATGGCGGCAATGATGGCGGTTTCTCAGGGCAAAAA
Organism: Candidatus Zhuqueibacterota bacterium; assembly: GCA_016931775.1. GTDB lineage: Bacteria > Zhuqueibacterota > Zhuqueibacteria > Residuimicrobiales > JAFGEC01 > JAFGEC01. Next base: position 1,427 of record JAFGEC010000073.1, read on the forward strand.
AAATCCGGAATTATTTAACACCTTTGCTTTACTGGAAAAGGAATATCGACTGCTCCTCGATGAAACCGAACCGGACGAAATGTTATTAACCAGACAGATGCTGCTTGAAAAAATTGCAGACGTTACAGACTGGCATGCCCGTCTGTTGGAGAATTCTATGAGGTACAGGGAAGCGATGGAGTATTTTAAAAAAGCTGCAGAGTTGTATGAAAACGCAGGACGCCCCGATTTGGTTAAAAAATGCCGGGAAAAATACGTAAATCTCAAAAACGAAACGGAGCAAGATTATGATTCAGGGAAAGAAAGATTGCTTTCCTTGTTGGAAAAAGCCGGGCCATACAGTCCTGAGAAGGCAAAAATATTGGTCACTTTAGGGGAGTATGAGAGCAGTTATTTATATGATTCCGAGGCTGTGAAATGGCTCGATGAGGCTGAAAAAGTGATCGCAAAATTGGGGGGTATCCCAGACGATGCGGCAACTCTGGGAGAAGTGTTCAAAACAGTGCAAAATATTCATACCGGTACTCAGAAAAATGAACCAACCGCAATCGAAAATGCTATCCTATTAAGGGCTTTGGCTAAACGGCTGTTGATGGCCTATAGTAACATATACCGTTCAATCGATCCCGACAAGGCGGCAGAATATGAGGAGCAATTGGCCCAAATAACCGGCGACGCCCGCGAGGAAGAATATATAGACAAAATGATCAAACAATTAAAGAAAAACGGTTATGAATTATCTCAGTCAGCAAAAGAGATCCTCGGGCAAAAGAAGGAAAATCAATAATGACCACAATCATCGATATCAGAGCGGAACTGGACCGACTGAAAACCGAGCATTTGAGACGCGGGCCGGGGATTCCACGGGATGATCTGCTGGAGAGGTACAACAGGTGTCTGGAAAAGTCAATTGATGCGGATATTCCGGAATTTATTTATTATTCCTGTGTTCGTGCGACTGAATTACTGTTAGATTTAAAACGCTACAACGAAACCCATGAGTATATAAAAAAAGCCAAGGAATTATGCGGTTCCACCTTGCCGGAACATCGCTGGATCGATTTGTATGTGCAGGAAGCCAGGGCTTATGCTATTGAAGAAAATTGGCAGCAGGCAGTGGATGTTTGCGATTTGGGTGTGGCTCTGGTTGAAAAATGCCGGAAAAAAATCACGGCACCCAGTGTCCAAAGCGAATACTTGCAGAACAAAATAAAACTATACCAGATCGGTGCCCGAGCAGCTTATATTTTACAAAATTTTGCCAAGGCTCTCGAATTTGCTGACCTCGGCAAATGCTTTACAGGACGGCTTTTGGCTAATGATCCCCAAAACAGGACCTGCCGAGTGGATAAAGTGGTCCAGGAATTCAGGCAAGTTTGTGCCAGGCTTGATGACAATCAAATTCCGGAACTTTTAAAAAATGAATTAAAAGCAAAAAGAAAGAGGTTGCAAGAGTTAATATTTGTGCGCCGGTACAAACAGGCAGGAGACAATATAAAATCCAGCCATGTGGCTGATGTTCAAAAATCACTTTTACCAGAGGAAGCCGTTTTTTATTATTTCTGGCTGGGAGAGAGTGAATTACTAATATTCCAAATATCTTTTGACATGATAAACGCTGAATTACGCATTTTAAGTGAAAAGGAAATGGAAAGTATTTCGCTCCTTCCCAATACAGTATTAAATTATCGCGCCGGTTGTGGACGGCTACTGCAGCCGTCCCGGACGCATGCAAAAATCTTACTGCCCTCAACAGCGCTCGATCATCTGAAAAGCCTGAACCGGATTTACATTTCACCGCACAGGGCACTACATTTGATACCGTTTCACGCCCTACCTGTAAACAACGAATTTTTGATCGATTTTTGTTCCATCAATTATATTGCAAATCTTAATCCGCTACGGGTAAGATACAAACCTGTGGATGCACCAAAATGTTTGTGCCTGGGAGTGAGGCAATCCGTGGTTAAATCGGAATCCGGCAAGTTATATAACGCCATAGAAAATGCGATCGAAGAAATGAAGGATATTCATAAGGTATACCGGGCAGCAGAGTATTTATGTGAAATCCTTCCGAACGAAAAGGCCACTGAAAATACGATACGTGAAAAGGATAAAACCGGTGAATTGGCGACCTATAGTCATCTTCATTTTGATTGTCACGGCATGGCGGCAGATTCTGATTTTCCCCAGGATGCCGGTCTGTTACTTTATGATTCATTTTTTGATGGGATTGATATCGCAGGACTTGAATTGAACGCAGACATCGTTGTTCTGAGTGCCTGCAACTCCGGGCAGCGTCCTTTTTTAATGCCGCGCATAAAATATTCTGAAACGCGGCGAGAATTGCCGGGTGATGAAATTTTTGGATTACAGGCTGCATTTTATGCCGCAGGTGCCCGGCAGATCGTGTCGACATTATGGCCCGTCGTTCCGGTGGTTGCCCGCAAAATCAGTGCTGCCTTTCACCGGGCCTGTGTTGCCGGGATGGCAGCCGATGAAGCACTGCGACAGGCAATTTGTGAGTATAAAAAAGATCCCGATCCCTTTTACAACTCTGCCGATTACTGGGGGTCGTTTTTTTTATCCTCATTAATGTTACCCGACCGAACAATCAAGGAGAAATATCATGAGTGAATCTGTTAAAATATTTTTCGAGCTGGAAGATGGCGCGGATAAAGACGCTATCCAATTTTCCCTGGAACAAGGTTTAAAGAAAATCCAATCAATTGAATCCTCTATGGTTCGCGAACATACCGAAAAAGTGCTCGGTGTCGACGATGTGGTTGTTTTGCTTGGTGCGATCGTTCTTGTTGCCAAATCAGCAAAAGAGGTCATCGATGTCACAGCTGACATTCTGGACAGTGTAAAAGAGCTGGTAAAATCAATTAAAGGCCTCAAGGCAGTGGTGGTTGAAACAAAGTCGGGGCCGAAAAAACTGCAGGAGGTTAAAGCGGGGGATATTTGATGTTTTAGAGATATGGCGTATGCTCATCTTTAAATTTTTGTATCTTTCTTTCCTCTGCATGTCCCAAAAGGCTGAGGAGCAGGATTTACCCGCAGAAAAAGGTTATTTCACCAGAATCACCTTGGCCATTCTCATGCGGTCCCCGTCCTGCAGTCTGAGGAAATAAACACCGCTTGCATACTCCGAAGCATTCCAGGCAACGACATGTTCTCCGGGCATCTCAGGCCGGTTCACAAGATCGGTAATTAAAGCACCGTTGATATTAAAAACTGACAGCTTGACGGGCACGGAGATTCCGTACCCGTTTACATTATATTTTATCCGCGTGACCGAATTGAATGGATTGGGCATACAACGTAAAGTAAATGCCTGAATCACAGGATCGGATTGTTTTTTCGCTGCAGGATTTAAACCATGTATGGCATCAAATCTATCGCGTGCCGGAAGAGCGTATAATTTGGTTTCGCCCTCCGGTTCCACCCAGGGCCAGGCAGAATTCCCGAAAAAAGCGGGCTTTTTTTCAAGATACAGTGAATTGGGAATCACATGGTCCGGAATGTCAGGCTCCCATCTCACAGTGTTTGTGACATAATCATAATTCCCATGCCGGAAAACCGTTGCGGAAACCTGCGGATCCGCAGGTCCCCAATCCTCTCCCATACCAAGCGCCCACATGCCGACCACATCCGTGTGCCAGGGATAAGCGACTTCAAAGGCATAGGAGGTATACGGCCACGGGTCCATACCTTCATATCCCAGCACATTGCCGGCAAATGTGTACCACCAGTGGCCGTGATGCAGGCTCACGGCCCTGGGAAAGCCTTCATCCGAGAGTTGAAGAGGAGGTATGGAACGACGTTTGCTCGTAAAATGGTTCCTTAGAACCGTGACATATACGGCATTGCCCCATGTGCTTTCACCATCGAAATTAAACGCCTGATTGCCCTCAAAAAGTTCATAATGCGCGGTGGTCATATGACTCGCATTCGCACCCGATTCAACCCATCCGGTTTGGTAACTGATCCATGCATCCTCAAAATAATTGTAGCCGATCACATTTCCGCCCCCCGTGGCCCGCATGACCATCAACTTGTTGCCGTTCCATATGGCATTGTTCTCGATCAGGTTATCCGCGGATCCTCTGGACAGGCTCAGCAGGTATCCTCCCCCGCCCGGATTGGGATTATCGGTGGTATGAATGTAAGAATCACGGATTTCACAGCGGAAGCAGCTCGTCAGGTCGATACTTTCTCCATCTGAGTATTTGCTTTCGACATTCCGGACCCAGCAGTACGCACACACAACCAGATTGATATTGCCTGCACTCCCCTTCTCCACATACAAATCTTCAATACCCGACCATCGGGTTGCGGGCCTGGGCTCCGGTCCCATCCAATCCTCTCCGAAACACGATAATTGTGCCGAATATTCAGTCAGAAAATCGATATGAAGGCAGCTACTGAAAAAAACGGTTGTTCCGCTGACGGAATCCACTTCCACAATCTGAGATACTGGACGGTTACTACGGCAAAACCATTCGCGGGACGGATCTCCGGGCGGTGAATCCGGACTCCACTTCGTCAGAGAATCGTTCGTCAGTTGATCGATCAGTACAAGCTCGCTTGCAGACAGCGGCGGATCCGGCTCGGTTTCCAGATGGATGGTTTTCGATCCCTTGATGCCGTCGGAGGCCAGATCGTATGTTTTCTCCATGTATTTGTCTCCCGACCACCGGATTCCCAAGCAGATCACGGGAAACCAGTTGACGACGGGATCCTTCAAAAGGCGGGTACGCTCAGGACCCGATCCCCGCAGTGTGATATTGGAGCGGTTCATGACCAGACCTTCA
>JAFGEC010000543.1 GCA_016931775.1 Candidatus Zhuqueibacterota bacterium
ATCCCTGTCCGGCAGCATGTGCCAATGACGATGAATGCGCCCGATGCCCGGACGGCCGGACTAAATGCAGCAACGGTGTATGCGTTCGACAGCCCGATCCCTGTCCGCCATCATGTACCACCAACGCAGATTGTGCCCGATGTCCTGACGGAAGAACCACTTGCAGCAAAAACGGTGAATGCGTCAGCGCAGAACAGTGATTTTCAGGCGAATGGATTCATGAGACAATTATTAATTAAAAATTAAGAACCAATTGATAGCAAAAACCGTCAATAATAGAGGCAGAATCCACGGCCAATCCCCGTACACCGTTGCCGTTCTGCATGGCGGGCCCGGTGCGGCAGGTGAAATGTTACCTGTGGCAACAGAACTTTCAAGGAATTATGGTGTGCTGGAGCCGTTTCAAACAGCACACAGTATTTCCGCCCAAGTGGAGGAATTGCACCAGGTATTACTAACCAACGGCCAACCGCCTTTTGTTTTAATCGGATTTTCCTGGGGCGCCTGGCTGGCAGTTATTTTTTCCGCTTTTTTTCCGGATTTAACAAAAAAGCTCATACTCGTCGGCAGCGGTGGTTTTCACGAAAAATATGCCAAAACGGTGCAACAAAACAGACAGAGCCGGCTTTCCGAGCGAGATCAAGCTCGTTTGCAAAAGCTGATGAACGCCAAAGATATCAACATAAACGAGCTGCACCGGTTGCTGTTAAAGACGGATACTTACGATCCGTTACCGGAACAAGTTCAACCGGTCCGGTTCGATTGGGAGATTTATCACAGCGTATGGCCGTTAGCCGCGTCATGGAGAAAAGAAGGCAGACTTTTGGAAACAGCGGCGCAAATAAAATGCCCGGTATGTGCCATCCATGGTGATTTCGATCCCCATCCCGCCGAAGGCGTCAAGAAACCACTGACGATGGCTGTATCAGATTTTAAATTTATCCTCTTAAAACATTGCGGACACAAGCCCTGGATTGAGAAACACGCACGGGATGTTTTTTTCAAAGTGCTAAAAAATGAATTGCAAATTGAGCGGAAATAAGAGAATATACGAATGCAAGGTGGTTTTTGCACCAATAGCTGATGTTTAAATGAGATCGAACGCTTGAAAATCTGTAGCCCTTAGCTCAAAAATGTTGCAAAAATGGGACACTTTTGCAGTAAGAAGAGGGAAAAATGTCCGGTAACAGCCATACAAGGCGATTCCGAATCGTCTATAGGGGAAAATGTTGAAAGAGACACAAGATGCAGAATTTATCATGTTGCATGATGTGTCGCTGCAAACCCGTGGCCGAGAAACGAGCTAATAACCGGTTTTTCAATATATTAGAAGCTATATACTGTGCAAAGTGCCAGCCCCGGATTCACAGCATGCAATCTTGAAAATAAGGGCATAATTTTTGCAGCCATTTAAAATGTGACATATATTTCTTTAGAAGCAAAGTTTTTACTTTTAAATAAGTGGTCAGTTCCACAAGAGGATAAAAAAATGGCACAAAAAAAGACACCAAGACGATTATTTTTGTCCCGTTCCGGCGCAGTATTAGGCAGTTTTGCCTTGGGTATTCCGCCGACCCGCCCTCGTTCAAAGGTGCAGGAGGAAAATCCGCAAAAAACGATCCGCGCTGTGATTGATGAGATTATCCTCAAAATGACAGGGGCTCCAATGATGAACACGGTCGATACGGTTAAAATCGGCGATTCCGAACAACCGGTAACCGGTATTGCGTGCACCTGTATGGCCACCTGCAAAGTGATTCAAAAAACCGCAGAATTAGGATACAATTTTATCATCACCCACGAGCCCACCTTTTTTAGTCATCGTGATCAAACGGACTGGCTGGCTGAAAATTCAGTTTATCAGTATAAAAAAGCCTTATTGGAGGAACACAACATCGTTGTATGGCGTTGTCACGATTACATACACCATATGCAGCCCGACGGCATAGAAACCGGTGTACTTGAGAGGTTTGCCTGGAATGAGTATCAAATGCCGGGCAAAAGCAATATCTTTAAATTGCCCTATACTCCACTGACCGATATTGTGGCACATATAAAATCTGCCTTCAATATACCCTGCCTTCGAGTTGTCGGCGATCCTCACATGACGTGTCAGACTGTCGGTATTATGGTCGGCGCAGCAGGAGGCCGTACACAAATCGCTTTTGCCGAACATGAACAACCGGACGTTCTGGTTTGTGGTGAAATCAACGAATGGGAAACCTGCGAATACATCCGGGATGCAATTATCGCAGGTCAGAAAAAAGCGTTGATCGTTATGGGTCACGTGAACAGCGAGGAATTAGGCATGAAATGGATGTCCGATTGGCTGCAAACCTGGCTACCCGGTGTGCCCGTAGGTTTTGTACCCGCAAGTGATCCTTTTATTTATATATAAGTTATTTCACCGCTGACGTTATTCAGCCACAAGTCAAAAATATCAACGTGTTTTTCGCTGGTGCGAACATCAGTGAAAATTAAAACATCGCGTTATTATCCCAACTACAAGTATTCAAATCAAGCTCGGTTTTACATCAAGTGCAAAAAATTTTAGTAATTTATTCACAATGCGGCTGCCCGGCTTTTGATCATGGCTCGAAATTGACAGGCCTTAACCCAATCCAAACTGTCCTGTATCAATCCATTCACTTTTTATCAACGACCACCAATCTACAGCCAAGCCCTGCATCACATATTCATAGGGCAACCATCCATACCCGTCTTCTCCCCAATCCGTTCCCCATGAATTTCTAATAAGCAGGGCACCGACAGTGGGCTTTGCAGAGGCATTTTTATTGGTGATTTTTAATTTATCATCGTAACCCACTGCGACGACGGCGTGTCCGCCCGCGCGGCTTTCTCCGTTTACAGGATATGGAATTTTTCCGTTCTTCCGGGCCTGTGCATAGGAGCTGAATACGCTGAATCCAAACATCGACGGCAAGCCACCCGCCAGATTGGCTTTAATGCGGTTCAGTAAAGTGAGTTTGGGGGTAGCCAATGGATCGAGGCGGTAGTAGCGGAGTGCCTGATAGTTTTGTCCGTAAGCGTAACAAAATGCAGGCGGTTCAATATCAAAATCGGCGATATTGTAGGGCCAGTATTCCTCAGGGGGCGCCCCGAACAAGACCATAGCACCCATAGTGGTCCTGCAATAGGCACCGGTATCACCGGTTGAATGAAGCAGGTTTCTTGTTACTTTGTAAAGAAACAGCCGGGAGGCATCGATGTGTCTGCCAAACGCACGCCGCTCATAATACTCCAGCAAGCCGACACCAGCTTGGGCGGTACAGGAGCCGAGGGATTCCTGATCCTCGATGGCTGAACACCACTCCCGAAGATCGACGGATGATGCCAGTGTGAGTTTGGCCATTTCATAAACGCCGATTTTTGACAACATATCTTTAATTGTGTCTTTGAATCCCATTTGTTTAAATTTCTCCGGCACGTTTTTCTGATCGACAGTATAATCTCGAAAATCGGGATAATCGGGAAGCCATCCCATCGCTTTTTCCTGGATTTTTGTGCTCATGGTTTTATACTCCTTTTATGTTTATGCCATTATTAAAAAAGACCTCGCACCCCTGTCGAGGTTGTATCCGTACGTTAACAGACAAATTTCCGTCAGGATATTCCCGAATGGAATTGTACTTTTTTTTACATCATTATTGATCCAGCAGGGCAAAAAAGAACTCAATCTGTATTTTTTAAGTATTTTCAGGACATGACGGACGACGAGCTTGGGAACGAGAGTGTATGCAAAACCAAATTACTCCCGGTTATTGATAGATTACCCGAAAGGAAAGATAAAGTTTGTTAAATTACTAATAGAATCATTTCGATTACAGATAAAAACATTGTGGAGTACCCTGGATAGCCCTAGCGTATTATTTCTTTCGTAAAAACAAAAAACGCCGGGCATTGAACGGATATTCAAATACCCGGCGGATTCAACTTTTGTTTTGTTAATTCATAACGACTCGATGTTAATTTTAGTTGATCTCTTTAATTCTGATATTCCTGAAAAAAATCGGTGCACCGGCATGCTTGCCCTGCAGACCGATATACCCATTGGGTTGCAGTTCGGCCACCGGCTTGCTCAGCCATGACGGCACTTCGGTGCCGTCGGGATTGGTTTCGTTGGATGTGTATTCGGCCATATTCATCTTGGTGACCGCTTCACCGTTTAAGACGACAGAAATGATACTATCCTGACAGGTTATGACAAACTGATTCCATTCACCCGGCTGTTTGACCATACTTTTTGATGCCGCTAAATGACCGAATACGGCACCGCACTGCTCGTACTTTTGTGCATTGCCCCATTTTTCCGAATGGTCATCTGCGATTTGTATTTCAACAGAATTCGGAATCCAATTTTCTCGATCGCTGCAGTAGAGAATCACGCCGCTGTTGGTTTCCGGTGCGGTTTTGAATTCCAATTCAAGGACAAAATTATCGTACATCTTTTCAGTCCATATGGCCTGATCTTCACTGGCAGTGAGTACACTGTCTTCAAAGGACCAGACACCTTCGGGGAAAACGGCATTTGACAGATCCGGTGCAAATAAATCCGTCCATTCGGCAGCTTCCGGTTCGGCCGCCTTTTGGGCTTCTTGCTTCGGCGCACAAAACATAAAGACGGCTGCTGTGAGCAAAACACAAAAAAGAACTTTTTTCATACATCTCTCCTTCATTAAGCATACAGTTCGATTCCAAACAACAAGAATTTTAAAGATAATCAGTTCAGTCATTCAAATACATTCAAACATATATTAAAGATCCAGTTCCGTCATATCGACCGGTTTATTCAATTCGGACATCACCAGTGTACCAAACCAGGAGGGTTCATAATTCCAGTTGTTAATCAACGTCGGCCCTGCGGACGGGTGAAAGCACCAGGCGGTCCAGCACAATTTGTATTTGCGCAACGTATAGGTCATTTGCAATCCATAATTTTGGTGTCCGTCTTCTACCGTTCCGCCCCACTCACCCACAAGTACGGGATATTGCTGAGCCGTTTGTATAAAATTTTCATCCCAGTTATTTTTCCAGGGATAGGGATGAGTGTCGTAAACTATATTTTCC
>JAFGEC010000544.1 GCA_016931775.1 Candidatus Zhuqueibacterota bacterium
TGGAATCCGGATTGAAGAAAAACTCTGCACATGCAAAAGCAAAATTATAATTCATTTCACCGTCAAATTCATCCCCTTGCATGTAGGGTAGCACTTTATCCGGCGTGTCCACGATTTCAGCCGTCAAATATGCTTCCGGGTTGATTGACCGGACATGTTTTCGCCATTTTTTCCAAAAAATATGATCGATGCAATAGGCGACATCCAATCTCCAGCCGTCAACGCCGAATTCGATTCCCTTACCTTTCGGATTCATCCAACGTTTCGTGGCATCAAAAATATACTGCCTGGGTCCGTCTGCAATTCCGGTGCTGTTTTCACGCAATTCCGGTAACGACTTGACACCGAACCAGCCTTGGTAATCAAATCGGGATCCTGTTTCAGGATTTTCCCAGGACTTAATAATGAACCAATCTTTATAGGGGGAATTCTGCTGGTTTTTAACCACATCCTGAAAAGCGAAACTTTCACGCCCCAAATGGTTAAAAACCCCGTCAAAAATAATTTTCATTCCCCTGCTGTGAGCTTTACTTATCAATTGAAGTGCTAATTCATCCGCACTTGTCCATGCCCAGGTGGAAGGATCCAGGGGGTTTTCACCGGCAATCAGTTTCCTGTCGCCCTCCGGATCCGGTCCGAAATTCGGATCAATGTGGTGATAGCTCTCTCCATCATATTTATGGTGTGAAGGGGATAAAAAGACCGGGTTTAAATAAATAGCCGTAATCCCTAAATCTTGTAAATAATCCAGCTTGTCAATGATACCCTGAATATCGCCGCCATATCTTCTTCTCAAAAGATGTTTCCATAATTGGCGTTCCCCGTTTTTCTTTTCATAATCCTGCAATTCATACCAGTCACTTTCCCATGGATGAATTTTCCAGTCCTTGGGCGGATCGACCGGATCTGCGCCCTTGATATCCGCCAAAGTCGGATTATTACCGGGATCTCCGTCCCTGAATCTTTCCGGAAATATTTGATACCATATTACGGATTTCGCCCATCCAGGCACAAATTCTTTATTTTTTCCTGTTGATTCCAATTGTTTGACAGGTTTTTCACCGCATCCAATAAAGAAAAAAAATGTTAAAGGTATCAATTTTTTAAAAATCGGATATTCTGTCATTATTTTATCCATTTTTTATTCTTCATTTTTCAACACATAACAACCAAACGTTGCATACAGATCCTTGTTCATTTTTTTGGATCTGATACAACTCTTATCGTTTCAGCGGATTTAAACGAACCGATCATCTCCCGGCAGACGGATAATCCGAGGCCGTCATCCGGATTGAATATCCGGTGAAAAACCGCTCCACGTTCTTCCCGGTTCAGCACGGAGAGCGCCTCCCAACCTTTTTCATTGAAGCAGCCTCCGAATCCTTCGATGGTCTGGCGACTCCTGTTGGGATAAACGGTGACATCCGGCAGGGAGTAACCTGCGTCGTCGACCGTATGCCCGACAAAGAAGGAATCCGCAGTCGAAATATAAACGGCAGCCCGGACGGCTGATGGTGCGTTCATCAATATGCTCCTTTTACGTTATGACATGCAGCTCGCATGGAAAACCGGTTTATAATTTTGTCACTGGTTTTGGTGATGATAAGATTATTCGTTTTTCCGAAGCGGGTTGGTGAAAAATAAAAGAATATATGAAAGCTCTTTTTCTCACTTGCCTTTATCACGGAATAATCCGCTGATCAGCCGCGCGGCTTTTTGCGTCGGCTGAATTAGCCTTGTTAGCGATTAACGCAACCATACGCAATAAGGCTCCGTCAGTTTTGCTACTGCGATAATCCCACGATACCGAGATTTCATTTTGTCTGGATGCGTTGACATGTCTTTTTGAATAACACAAATAGTAGAACAACCAAGTATGAATTTCAAAGGCCTCTCTTCAACAGAAAAATCGCTGTATTTCCATAGGTCAATTGTCCCACTGACATTGGTTGTCATCCTGTCGAAAACAAGCGCTGTAGCGCTATAATCAATTTTTCCTGTGACAGGACCGACACCTTTCGGAAGTTGAGACCATATCTTTTTGTCAGCAGAATGTTCTTTTGCGGCTTCATTATTAGTCGTAGGCCGCGCACCACCCTTGGAAGCTGGTTCAACGAAGATTGTATATGCAGGGGATGACTTGCAAATGTCTTGTACTTGAATTGGGCGTGCTTTTGGCGACCTCATGAGCCAGAATGTTTTGCCAGTCCGTTCAATATCAGCAATTTTTCTGTTAAAAATGGCATCAACGCCTTCTCCGGCATGGGCTCCCATAACGCTAATTATACACCGATCACTCTTTAATGCTTCTTCAAGTATCGTCATATTTCAACTCCTTTATCGCAAACAAAAATATTGAACGGCCAACATATATGTTAACGGATATTATCTCTGCATTTTGCTAAAAAATAAAGCTTTAAGCCAATTGTTAGAATGTTTCATATCCCGCATTCTGATATCTAAAATGCGGGATATTGCAATATCTGGTACTTTTTGTGACGTTTTCTAATCTTCTGTCATAACCAAAGGTGCCATGGGAGTAAAAAGTCCACTGGATCATCCCGTTTAAATTCCCATACTGATGACTTTTCAATCCCTTCGAGAATTATTAGCTAATATATTTGAAAAAATCAAGCGGAAATTTAAACGCTTTGAGAGGGGAGGATCATACCACGACTCCGGGTGTTTGTAAAAGCCAACGTCGGGTGCGAGATATAAGCGTGGGAATTTTCCGGTTCCCTGTGTTCATATAAAGATCGAGACGCGGGATCGATGTTCCGGCAAAACAACGGCCGTTTTTATTCAGTTTTATCTCACGATGTTCAGAACGCTTGTCTTCTTTTTCCCAGTTCAAGACCGATATCCTTGACTTTGGATTCATTCAGCGGGTAGAACAGTGATATAATGATTGAAAACACACCCATTCCCGCGGGGATCAGGCTGAAAAGAAGAATGAGGCCTTTCAGGCTGGTTGTTGACTGAATCTGATTGGCGGCAAATCCCACCTGGCTCATCAGTTTCAGCGCAACAAAAGCACCGAATGCCCATCCGAATTTCTGGGACATCGTGGACGCGGAAAAGACAAGGCCGGTGGCCCGGCGTTTATACTTCCATTCCGCGTAATCTGCCGTGTCCGCGTACATTGCCCACAGAAGCACACTGAGCGGTCCGCCTGTCAGAGAGCCAGTAAACTGGAAAAGGAAAATTAAAGCGATCTGTTTTGCAGTCAGGAAATAGAAAGCCGTTGTACTGAGTATGGCAATCAAAAAAATGAGGATAAACGCCCGTTTTTTACCGACCTTTTTCGCAAACCAGCTGACAAAAAGCACACCGAGGAGGGAGGCAATCTGTCCAATGGTGTTGAATGCGGAAACCAGGGTTTCAAAGCTGTAAGTTTTCGCGGCCATGAAAGGCAGTGCAATCTCCTGAGATCCGATGACGTATTTGAAATAATGGGCGGTCACACTGCTGCGTACGGCGACAAAAAGGATAAAGGTGATGGTGGTGGCAAGAAGGATCAGCCAGGGAGCGTTGGTAATCAGCTCGTACAGATCTTTTTTAATGGATGATTTCTGAGTTTTGGGTGGCTGAACACGTTCTCTGGTTCCGCGGAATGTGATCAGGAAGAAAAAAACAGCAGCCAATCCGTACAGAATAAAGGAGGCTTGCCATCCTTTCGCCTCATTAATGATATTGACTTTATACTGCAGGGGTTCACCGTCGGAATCATAAAACAGTTGGGAAGCATTCAATTCATACTCACCAAAGCCGATCGATTTGATAATATTTTCAACCGAGCCGACCGCATAGGGCGGATTGTCCCGGGGGGTAGATATCAGATACTGAATGGAATGAGAAATACGTCCGCCCCGGCCATCTGTTGCATGAATTGTGACATCCGAAATCCCAGGTGCCATTTCGAGAAAGGTCATCATGTGCCCGCTGAGTTCAGGCGAAATGACTTTTTGATTGCTGCTGCTGACTTTGAATGTCAGGGTGTCGCCATCCGGATCTTTAAAAATCCGGGTCAAGTCCACTATCTGGTTTTTAAAGCCGCTTTTCAGTTCAATAAAATCAGCTGAATCCGAAATGACCGGACACCTGTTATCTTTGGCGTTTACACTGATATAAAAGGAATTTGTCTGACTGCCCCAGCTTTTATCCTCAGCCGTTAACGTGATTTTGGTAATTCCTATACCGCCTTCCTGAACAATCAGTGAATCATTTTGAATTTTTACCTGAACCGTATTTGTGTCCTCGTTTGCTATGGTGTACAGCAACGGGCTCCCGTTGTTTGATCTGAAGATTTTTGAAATATCGGTCCGGTATTCATGAAATCCGGATTCCAGCCGGATGTCACTCTGAGGATGGACAATAACGGGGAAATTATTATTCTGAGCGATTACCCTGAACCGGAATTCCAGTTTATCCGAGTGTCCCTGTGGATCTTCTGCCGATACCATGACCCGGGCATTACCCTTGCCGACTTCGTTGATTATAATGGTTTCATTGTTCACTTTGGAGGTAATAATGGTAGCGTCTCCGCCGCCAAAACTCTTGACCATCGGAAGCAGGGTGGCAGACACGATGATTCCAGCTGCGAAGGCGAAAATAAATTTGACGGAGGACACGGTTGTGCGTTCTTTTGAATCCGCGGATATCACACCCAACAGAGCTGTATAAGGGATGTTGATTGCCGTATAGAGCATCATAATCAGAATGAAAGTCGAATAAGCCCATACCAGTTTTCCCGTGGGTCCGAAATTGGGAACAGTAAACGTTAACACCCCGGCGACAGCAAAAGGAACACAAATCCAAAGCAGGTAAGGTCTGAATTTACCCCAGCGTGTCTGGGTTCTGTCGGCCACAATCCCCATCAGCGGATCGTTCACACCGTCCCAGATCCGGCTGACCAGGAACATGGTGGCCGCAGCACTCGCCGGTATCAGAAACACATCCGTGTAGAAAAAGGTAAAGTACAGCATAAAGGTCTGCCAGTAGAGCACCGAGGCAAGATCTCCGAATCCGTAGGCAAGTTTTTCTTTGAATGGCAATTTCTGAGTTGATATACTCATTGTAAAGAAACCTCCTTGAATTAGCGGCACTAATTACATTATGAAAGGTTAAATTTATGGAATAACAGGCTGAAAAGCAAATCAATTTCTTAAAAAGGGTTCATGGAGGAGGGAGGAATGCATAGCTTTTTTTGTCATTTGCGACCCAACCCCGCCAGGTGCATTGGTCGGAAATAACGTTGCAAGCTGTGCTTGCACCCCCGGTTACTCACATACTACAATGTTTCGTAATATGTGAGTAACGGGGGGGACTTTTATAGGTGCGACGCATCGTTGCATGATATTTAACCTATATTTTGAATATCTAACCCACTCAAAACGGAGATGCGTCGCACCGTCCCCCCCAAGAGTGACATATTACCAATGTTTCCACTTTTCACCTTGCATTTTTACAATAATAGAGTTAATTTACCGATGATTTTAAAAAAGAAGAATGGCATGAATCAGGCATTTGAAAAGGTGCCCATCAAAGAGAAAATCGGTTATCCTCTGGATCATTTTACATCCGTGCTGTTTTCAATGGTATCTTTATAATTTTCCGGCGGCCGGTGCGCTTTTGGCTGCAGTCGCCGTGTTCTTCTACCGGATCGATGAAAAACTGATGGAAAATATTAAAGCGGAATTAAAAAAACGAAGAGAGGCCTAAACGGGCCCGTCTGATTTTAATGGGAGTTTTTATGTCGAAAATCAAAATAATCGGCCAGCCGTCCCTGCCGAATATCCCCTGGCAGGAGCGCCCGGCCGGCACCGGTAAAGTCGTATGGCGGTATTCTAAAAATCCGGTTATACCGCGAGATATTTTACCTATTTCAAACAGTGTGTTTAACAGCGCAGTGGTACCGCATGAAAAGAAATTCGCCGGTGTTTTCCGTATCGACGATGTATCCCGCCGGATGCAGCTGCATACCGGATGGAGTGAAAACGGCATCGACTGGATCATCGAAAACAAAAAAATCGAGTTTTTATGTAAAGATAAAGAGATCGGTAACTTTGTCTACGGCTACGATCCGCGCGTCGTCTGGATCGAGGACAGATATTATGTGACCTGGTGCAACTGGTATCATGGGCCGACCATCGGTGTGGCATATACCCAAAATTTCAAGACCTACCACCAGTTTGAAAACGCGTTTTTACCCTTTAACCGCAACGGCGTACTGTTTCCGCGTAAAATAAACGGAAATTTCGCCATGGTGAGCCGTCCCTCGGACAGCGGACATACGCCGTTCGGTGAGATTTATTACAGTGAAAGTCCGGATATGAACTTTTGGGGCAAACACCGCTGGGTTATGGGTCCGGTGGATAACAGCTGGCAATATACCAAGATAGGCGCCGGTCCCATTCCCATCGAAACCTCTGAAGGCTGGCTGTTGATTTATCACGGCGTATTGACGTCGTGCAATGGATTTGTCTACAGTGCAGGCGCGGCATTGCTGGACATCGAAA
>JAFGEC010000545.1 GCA_016931775.1 Candidatus Zhuqueibacterota bacterium
ACTCACCACGTATATTTTAATTCATGTCTTGTTTTTTTCTCATTTCCCCTTGGAAGGCACCGCCGGCGTCGGGAACGGCGGCGGCGAAACCTTTGGCGTGCCGTATTTTTCCAACAACAGCATTGCTTCCTTCACCGCGCGCTCCAGTTGCGGATCTCTGCCTTTCGCGGTACTTGCAGCGTCGATGTGGACCTCGATATCGGGAGGGACGCCATCATTTTCCGCGATCCATACGTTTTTGGCGGGATCGAATACGGCGTTGTCCGGCGCCGTCAGCGCACCGCCGTCCACCAGTGCATAATGCACGGATGATTTTACCAATCCGCCCCATGTCCGGGTGCCGATGAGCGGGCCGATGTTCTGCTGCCGGAACACCCACGGGAAAAAGTCGCCTCCAGAGCCGGCAAGCTCATTGATCAGCAGGACCTTCGGCCCGAGAATTCCGGCAGGAAGGCGGAAAGGCGTTCCGTTGGGTGTCTCGTTGGTAATGGCAGCCCTCAGCTTGCGGTTCATCAGATCGACCATGTAATCGTCCAGCAAGCCGCCGCCGTTAAACCGTTCGTCGATCACGGCGCCCTCTTTATCCTGCTGGGCGAAAAGATAGCGGTTGAATGAGACGACACCCTGGCCGCCCGTGTTCGGTACCCACACATAAGCCAGTCTGCCTTTGGAAAGCTTTTCCACGCGCCGCCGGTTGTCCTCGACCCATGCACGCTGGCGCAGATCGTCTTCACTCATTCTGGGCTCTACAATCTCTTGCGTCGCTCCTTCAAATTTCGGGTCCTTGTTGATATGCAGCACCGTATGGCGGTCGGCCGTACCGTCGAGCAATTTATAAGGATTCTCAGCAGCCGTCAGTTGAATCCCATTGATGCCGACCAGATAGTCACCCTCGTCAATTTTCAAGCCCGGTAATGCGAGCGGTGCCTTCAAATTTGGATTCCAGCTCTCTGCAGTGTATATCCGTTTAATTCGCCAGTAGCCGTTTTCAGCCGCAAGATCCGCGCCCAGCAGTCCGACGCGCAACGTGTCGACCGCCGGGAAATCACCGCCAAACACAAAACTGTGCCCTACGGACAGTTCTCCGTTCATCTGATCGAGAATGTAATTCAGGTCGGACCGGTGCCGGATAAACGGGACAAGCGGTTCGTAACGCTCAAGCACCTCATCCCAGTTACGTCCGTGCATATTCGGATCGTAAAAATAATCGCGCTGGTAGCGCCACGCTTCGTTAAAAATTTGCCGCCACTCAGCCAGCCGGTCAAGGTGCATGTAGAGTTTCACCTTCAAAAAGTTGCCCTTGTCACCGGGAGGTTCCGCTGTATCGACCACACGCCACTTTCCGCCCGTTCGCAACAGCATTTTTTTACCATCCATTGATATAGAAATCCGCCCGCCGCGAATAAATTCCTCTGCCTTGCGTTTTTCCAGTGAGAACTTTTGCAGGATCTGATCACCGCCGTTTTCCTGTCTTTCGGCAATAAACACCGATCCCTTTGGCCCACTGAGCATAAAAGCGTAACGGCGTACCGGCATGGGGAGTGCAATCGTCCGGTGGTCGAGTTTTTCAAAATCAATTTGAACAACCTCGGGCGTTTTTTCTTCCTTGTCCTTGTCTTTCTTATCCTTCTCCTTATCTTTATCATTATCCTTGACATCCGATTTGTCTTTTTTGTCCTCCGATTTATTCCCGGTGGAATCCGGTTCTTCGTCGCTTCGGAGCTTGAACGGTGAAACGTCATCTTTGCGCAGTACAAGAACATAAGCCCCATAGCCCGGTTCCGCCTGCATGGCGCTGGTGTTCGCCCACCCGGAACCCAAAGCCAAATCCGTACTTGCCAGGAAATACAGGTGCTTGCCGTCGCGGTCCCAAGCAGGGGCAAAAGCATCGGCCAGCGAATCGGTCAGCTTATGTGTTTTTTTATCTTCCACCGACCAGACTTTGATATGATGAAGATGATTGGGTGCGGTCGGTGCGTAAGCGAGCCATTTGGAATCAAACGACCAGGTGAGGCCGAGTGAACCGCGCTCGAGATTGGTACCGCCCTCATCTATCGTTATAATCTTTTCCGATGTCACATTCACGATACGTATGCGCACATCATCGTCCACAAAGGCGATGTAGGTGCCGTCCGGGGACCAGGCCGGTTCCCATGCCATTTTTGATTCTCCGATGGAGATACGGCGCGGCTCCGAAAGGCCGTCCTGGGCGGCTATGAGCAGTTCATAACCCTTGCCGCCGGAATCCGAGAACCAGGCGACAATATCGCCCTTTGGGGACCACAAAGGCGAGCGGTCCGCGGCATGCGGACTGCAGGTCAGATTGCGCGTATCGCCGTGTTCGACGGGAACCGTAAATATTTCACCGCGCGCCTCCATGATCGCGCGTTTTCCGCTTGGTGACAGCGATGCCGATCGAATCTGATCGCTCACATTTTCCCAGCGTGTTTCTGTCCACGGAAAATCGCCCCGGAGGGTGATCTCCAGCCGCCGGAGCTCATTCTTCAACGGATCGAGAACGTGCAGGTAGCCTTCACGTTCAAAGGCAAGCAGCTCCGGACCGGCTGTCAGCCACCTGACATCGGTTGTTTTGAAATTCGTCATTTGCTTTAGGGTACCAGATTCCGGGGAGTAACACCAGATGTTGGTCGTCCAATCCCTGTCTGATAGAAAATAAATTTTATCGTTCAACCAGACAGGGTGAGTATCGATCGTTCTTTCATTCGGCAGCAGTTTTTCGCTCAAATTCTCCAGATCGAGGATGACCAGTGGTGTATTTTGACCGCCGCGGTAGCCGCGCCATTCGGTATCCCAGCGCCGCACACGGTCGATTACGATTTGTTTTCCGTCCGTTGAAAACGAACCCCGTGTAGCAAACGGGGCGGGCACCAGATCGGATGGTCCGCCCAAAGCATCGACGGTCCATAGGCGATTGTAAGAGACAGGCGCGGTTTCGCGCTGCGATGCATACAAGATACGTTTGCCGTCAGGCGTCCAGCCACATACGGTAGAAGGCGCAGGATACCAGCTCAGACGGATCGGTGTACCGCCATCCGTACTCACAATATAAACGGCCTCCACGCCCGAACGATTTGAAGTGAAGGCAATCCATCGTCCGTCGGGAGAAAAGTGGGGATGGCTCTCCACGGCAGGGGTGCTGGTCAGACGTCGGGCGTCGCCGCCGGTTAAATCGGCAATCCAGAGATCGCCTCCGTAAATAAAGGCGACATGCCGGGCACTCACCGTCGGCTGGCGGAGCAGACGGGTACCCTGTGAGGCACCTGGTGTTACAAGAGAGAGGGCTAAAAGCGCAACACATAAAAATTGCCGCCATAGTGACGGGGGTGAAGAATAAACCGGGATTGTATGGGTGTTTTTTTTGAGCAAGATCATAAGACATCCCTCTTGTTTTAATTTGATTCAGTATTTGAGCCTACTTCTATGTGAATCAACCGATGATAATTTGCCTATTTAATGCCCCATATTTGGATATTTGCAAATACTGTAAGTCGTTCAATAATGTCATGATACCATTTAAAATGTAGTGATCAGCAATCAGGCTGATGTCACTCATACAACAGCAACCTCAAATTCAGCGAAATCCTGCGCGTCATCCGAATATGCTGAAATCCGTTATTAAATCAAATAAGAAATATAAATGATGAAATCAAGAAATAAATTCCATTAGGGTATCTCCAAAATTTTATTGATGCTGAAAAACGTATCGATACATTTAACCAGGCTTGTGCATTTTAGTATATTCCTTTTTAACCTCGCGCAGAGCCGCAGAGACACAGAGATTTTAGCTGGGCAATTTGGTTTTATATGTCGGCTTTTGTTGCTGTGTTTTTTATTATTCTTTTTTCACACTCTCTATGAACTCTGTCGGATTTATAACCGGCCCTGCCAAAGTTTTTGCAGCCGTTTTGATCAATAATTTTTTTATCTTAAGAGGCGCTGTATTCGGATTGACTTGAAAGGCCAAGGCCGCCAATCCTGCTATATAAGGAGCCGCCCAGCTTCTTCCTCCTTCTCTGTCGAAAACATACACATCCACACCCATGTGGCTGGCCAATGTTCGGTTGCCTGCCGGAACCAGAAGCACGTTCGTGTCTGCTGTATACCGGCCTTTTGTATAATTGTCAATATTGTCGGGATCTTGGCCTGCTATTGTATTTAATGTGCCGTAATCCAAGAACTCCGGATCACAATTGACAATCAATATGCCCATTTCTTCAGCCTTTTTAAATATTTTTTGTATTTCCGCATAGTGGGGCTTTGAGGGAAAACTGCCGTCGGATATGCTGACCACTTTAATTTTCTCATTATTCGGCAATATTTCGTTTAATTTGATTATTTTATCCAATGTTTGTATATAGTGCTGATTATCATTTTCCCACATAGGGACTGCAAAATAACTTAAAGAAGCTTCGGGGGCGACGCCGATATTTTTACCGACGGCAATGGAAACAATAGGTGAGCCGTGCATCTGAGGAGGTAAATCCAGGAGACCGGTTGCTTCATATCGAAAAATTTGCGAGGTATATTCTTCATGTCCCAGCAATAGAGGTTGGTCGATAATCGCCATTCCAATACCTTTTCCGGTGATGCCGTCTGCGTGCAATTTTTTTATATTCAGGCCGGGCGTTTTGTGGGTTTTCAGCAAATCAAGCGGATCAAAATCCGGCGGGAGGAGTTCCTTTGAAGGCCATTCCGTTAAATTGTCAAAACTCATTCTTCGGACAAGTTCCAATTCCTCCCGTAAATCGACATTTTTCAGGGATACATTTTGAAAGCCTATAAAATCGTCCAATTTTGACAGGTCACGATTGCTGCGCAAAGTGATTTTACGATTTCTTCCGATATCAATAAATTGGCCATTAATTTTTACGGCAAAAAGTGTAAAAGGTGCATTGACGTCCCGAACATATTTAGCGAGAAATATTTCAATTTCCGGGTAATTTAATTCCAGTACAGACATGCCGCCATCCCGGTGTGTTTTCTCGTTATCCGGATTGCCGAGAATATCCCTGATCTCATGAACTTCGGTTAGTTTGAAAACGATTTGACCGGAATCGATTTCTTTTTTTAATTTGAGTATTGATTCTGATTGAGGTCTATTTTGAGCAAATAATGAACAAGAAAATGATACAATAAATACTGTTTGAATGAATGTAAATAAAAATTTACGCATTTTTTATCCTTTTGGGGGAATTCGAAAAATAAATTGATTATTGTTGTAAATTATTCTGTTTAGCAGATTTTAGGGGCTATAATCCGCCGCCGTTCAATAAGCATATACGCCAATTTTTTGGTAATGTTTCCCGTGTCTTAAATCATTTTGATACAGTATCCAGAAACTCAACAATACAAGCCCCGGTTTTTTTGAACCAGGGATCAAACAGCCAGAATAAAAGGATAGTCCTTTTTATATTTTTTATAAGCACTGTGAAGGGTATAGGATGTGTCTCTTGGGATGGTGATTTGTTGAATATCTTGCGAAAACATCATTGATGTCAAAATGATGAGGTGTTTTATGATTATTTTATTGAACATCATTTCAGAAGCTTTCCTTTTAACGCAAATAATAGACTGACCGAGGGCATTGACGTACTAAACATTTAAAATTAATCAAAAATTGAATTAACGCACTTTACTAACTCTATTCGAAACACCGCCAGAAGGTCAGCTTGTTTAATTTGTTATGTTGTATATTTACTGTATCAGGCAAAAAACGAAATGTCATGCCCGAGGAGTCGGGCATCCAGTCGTTACAGATGACGCCAGGTCTCACATGTCGACACGGGAGTGTCAAAACCGTTCTAATGTAGCTCGTTTATACAGGTGTGATATTTTAAGGTACTTTGCTAAAGCCCAATGCGCGGGAAAAACATTCATGCATTATTCTATCGTAATGCTGGATTTTTGATACACCAATAGGCTGATGTAACACAACCTATACCGGACAGAGGCAACGCCTAATACACTACTTTGGTTGGTGTTCGAATTAAGAAGGTGCCGTGCGTAAAAAAAGGGAAGGCGCCGCGGTAGTGGTGCATGAGCAGGAGAGCGTCCACCGCCAGTGGAAAACCGGGTGTTGGAGCGTGAGACGAGTTATAATTATGGTTCTTTTTTGCGTGTCTGCTTCTAGCGTCCCGGACATAATTACCTACCTTGAAGGCTGCTGTTCCATTGGGTGTAGCTAGCGCCGTCGCAGGAGTGCATCTGAATTGTAAAACCTCAGTCTCGGGTGGGATAGAACCGGTGCGACGCACCTCCTTTTGCCAAATATATGTAATTTTAAAATTTTGACAG
>JAFGEC010000546.1 GCA_016931775.1 Candidatus Zhuqueibacterota bacterium
GGATCCGTGTCCGGCGCCATACTGCGACCGCTCCCGCATTGGGGCAGGGACGTAACCGAAATGGTAGATGTAAGCAGGTTCGCCTTTGGCTACAAAAGCTCTTGCTGTCATCCGGGCCGGCTCACCCCATACCCAGTCCGTGTTAAACTTTGTGATGACCTCAGCGAATTCTTTGTTACCATCAGGATCAAAGGCAGCTTTTGCCTCACCCTCCAGTTCCCCGAACAGTGAGAACAGTTCTTCCTTTGAACTGCTGGTATTAACAAAACCTCCACCTATTTCCCCACTACAATTCCCGATGATGAGCGGAACGCGTGCCTGCCTGCCGGCCTTATATGCGCTCTCAGCCGTTTCGACAACCAGTTTGCCGTCGAGAATCGGGCCCGAATATATACGCGGACCTCCCTGGCCATCATTTTCCTGACCTCCGTCCACAATCTCCTCCACGCTCAGTGCACGTAGCTTGGCCAGTGCTGCTGCATCCGTGCCTTCGATCCCATGTTTTCGTGCAAAGTTAATCCCTATCGTTTCCGCCGAAACGGGGTAGTACGGATCGATATTTTCTTCGCGTATCGGCCTGCCGGTCAAAACACCATCCCGGCCACCGCCAGACTCACTGATCGCCTTATGGAATAGACCTTGCGCAGCCGGTATGGTCAAGAGTGAATGTACTGAGACACCACCGGCAGAGAAACCGAAAATGGTAACATTTTCAGGATCGCCTCCGAACGCTGCGATGTTCTGCTGGATCCACTCAAGGGCGGCGATCTGGTCCATGAAGGCGTAACTACCCTTGGATTCTTCCGGATGCTCTTTGCTTAAGGCAGGGAATGCAAAATGGCCAAGGCGCCCGAGACGATAGTTGAAGGTCATCAGGATGACGCCTTGTTTGGCAAATTCATGTCCGGAAGTGCCGGAACCGCTACCTCCAACGAACGCGCCACCGTGGATCCATACCATGACCGGCAGTTTTGCTTTCGGTTTAGTACCTGCAAATAACCACAAATTAAGGTACAGACAATCTTCCGATGAGCCCTCTGAAATTGATCCTGGTGCAGCACCCCATCCTGCCTGAGCACAATTAGGCCCAAACTCGCTGGCATCGCGAACTCCCTCCCAAGGGATTACGGGCTGTGGCGGACGCCACCGGTATTCGCCAACCGGCGGAGCTGCGTAAGGAATCCCGTTGAAAATTGAGACATCACCTTCCGCCACACCACGAACGATTCCCGATGTGATACGAACCGTAGGCGCTGCGGCCGGATCATTCTTGCCAATTGGTTGTTGAGCCTGTAGACTGCCACTCATAAGCAGAGATAAAACAATTAGAATATTTTTCATTTTGATTGCTCCAAATGATTATTAACGATCGCCACGTGTCATCAATCTGGTCAACGATAGCGAGCCCAACTTCCAGCTACCATCCTGTTTGATGTACACTTCGGTAACCTCAAACGGATTGGTGACTTTGTTTCCACCTGCTTCAGCCAATAAGTCGATTCGATCGGTTGTCTTTTATAAATATTTACCAAAGAATTCGTTGAGTTTATTTACTGCCTGAGCCACATATTCAGGAACGTAATAGGTTTGAATATGGGTAGCTCCTTCAATCAGGAATAGTTCTTTCTCTTTTGTGGCTATTGCACGATTGAAAGCACTGTCAGTCATGTAATAGGTGTCGGCTTTGCTTCCTGCCATCATCAACAAGGGCTGATTGATTAAATCCATGTTGGCAGCTGCGTCAAATGCCATCAGATCGAGAAGACTGCTCATGGTATACCTGAATGTGGAATTGGGATGCGCATGGGTTCGGTTGTAATAATAATGGCCTTCACGGTACAGATCAAACGGCATGTTGTCTGCCATCTCATCGGTGATTTCTGTATCGGCAGCATAACGTACTTTTCCGCGGGCTGATTCCAGGGTACGCGCCTCCGAAGCCTGTGTTAAGCGTTCCTGAATCGTGGACAAACCCGAATTCATGAATCCGTTGCGTCTTACCACGCCGGAATTAAACATGCTAAGCGTAGCTACGGCTTTAAAGCGTTTATCGGTTTGAGCAGCCGCTAATGAATAGCCGCCTCCACCACATACTCCCAATAAGCCCAGACGATCGGCATTTACGCCTGCATATTGGGTGATAAAATCTGCCATCCCACGGATGTCTTCAATGCGGTTGGCAGGCTTGTCCACATTACGCGGCTCTCCACCACTGGCTCCCTGGTACGAAGCATCCGCAGCGATGGTGATGTAACCCGATTCGGCCAAACGCTGTGCGTATAAACCGGCTACCTGCTCTTTAACTCCGCCGTTTGGGTGAGCTACAACCACCGCCGGATATTTCACTGACGGATTATAGTTGGCAGGTGTGTATATATTAGCAGAGATATCAATGCCATTCAGTTGATAGGTTACAGGATGAATATTCACCTCACCGGGTACATTTTCTGTAATGGCGTTGCGGTAAACCAGGCCGAACGGATTTTCTAATCTGGTTTGACTTATAGCAATGATATTTGTTGTTATGAACATAATCGTCAAAATTCGTTTTCTCATTATTCTTTCCATATTTAAGGCCATGATTATTATTATTATTGTAGATCGTCAAGTCGGTATCTATTTCTACTTTCTATTTGTCTAATCCTTTATTCTTTAACCATTCCGACATCAAGTCGGCAATTTTTATATTGTTTAAATCCGAAAATGGGAAATGGGTGTTCCCTTTAATTCCAATTTCAGGTAGATGCGTAACGGTTACGTCACCTCCATATTTATTTACAGCATCACTCCAAAACCTTGCCATTTCAAGGCGTACCCGCCATCCATCCTGACCCGGATTTGGATCTGGTTCGTTTGGGATGAAATCGCCATAATAAATAACAATGGGAATTTTCGTAAGCTGCATAAATTCAGTCAACGGCACTGCTGCGCCTTCAAGTGTACCACCTGAACTTGGCTTGGGTACAGGGACTTTACCTTTAGGGAAAAGAAAGCCGCTTCCAGGTTCATAAGACACAATAGCCTTTATATTTTGATTCCTGATTGCGGTAAGCCAGCCCATTCCGCCCGAATGAGAATGTGTGACGAGTATTCCCGGCCCAATTTTATCGAACAATTCCGAAGCAGCCTCAGCATTAAGATTCACATCAATTACCCCAATATTGGGAGTCATAGAGCGAAAATACTGCTCAAGTGTTTCAGGGTCACGGGCAAACTGTACTCCCTCAAAATATTCTGGCCATATACCAATACGAAACGTACCGAACCAGTGCTGTTCATCGGGTGTTGGCTCAATATTGGCAGCAACCGTACTACGACCGGCATTACCTCTGCGGGGCTGGTCGATAAGATAAACCGGAAAGCGTCTGCGTAAAAAGATATTCTGATAACCTTCACGTCCGTCGGGTGTGGTTTCCCATGTTTTGGAAAACTGTCCGAAACCATGCCACATCACTAACGGATATTTACGGGCTTGAGCAGGAATTTGATAAAAAACATAAGCATAATCGCCATGTAAAGTTTGTCCTGCCGGTGTCGGGTTATACGGATCGAACGTGCCGGGACTGGCAATCACCGTTCCACCAACTGAAAAGCTGCCTTGCTTGATAATAATCAATTGATTATCTTGCGTTGTATTACAAGATAACCAGTTGACAACTGCGATCAACAATAATAAGGCATTGCTCAATTTCAATCGCATTTGATAACCTCTTAATACTTTGTCAAAACGTGTCACTTTGTTACTATAATTTTCTCTTTTTATTTTCGCATTAATTTTGTATTATATAAATATAACACATTATGATATATATACTTGTATACAAAATACTGTTTTGTATACCATTTTTACTGAATTGACATTTAAAATGATCATATCTTTACACAAATGTCAAAATTAGTGTTGGAAAAATAATGTAAAAATAGAAGGAAACGCAGACATGGGAGAAATTTACAGATTTGACACCGTATGCGAATATAATGCATTGAATTATCATGAAACTCTTCATCCTTTGGTGAGTATCATTGATTTTTCAAAGGCCAATCCAAGAACGTGGGGCAAAGAAAAGACTGTTAGAATTAATTTTGGCCTGTATTGCATTTTTTTAAAAGATATCAAGTGCGGGAATTTAAAATATGGCCGTAATTACTATGATTATCAGGAAGGCACTTTGGTTTTTGTTTCACCGGGACAAGTAGTGGAAATAGAAAATGACGGTAAAGTGTATCAACCAAAGGGGCACGCTCTGGTGTTTCATCCTGACATGATACAAGGAACCAATCTTGCCGGAAGCATCAATGAATACCACTTTTTCAGCTACAAAACAAATGAAGCATTGCATTTGTCGGAACGCGAAAGGCAGATTGTATTGGACTGTTTTTCAAAAATAAATTATGAATTACAGCAAGGTGTTGACAAGCATAGTAAAAAACTCATTGCCTCAAATATTGAATTATTTCTGAATTACTGTGAACGTTTTTACGACCGCCAGTTTGTCACAAGAGATAACGTCAACAAAGGAATTTTAGAAAAGTTTGAAGAACTTTTAAACGGCTATTTTTCAACGGACAATCCTCAAACAATCGGCTTGCCATCCGTTGCATATTTTGCAGAAAAACTTCATTTGTCGGCCAACTATTTTGGAGATTTGATGAAAAAGGAAACGGGAAAATCGGCGAAGGAATACATTCACAACAAGGTTATTGATATAGCCAAAAATAAAATATTCAATTCAGATAAAACAATGAGTGAAATAGCATACGAATTGGGTTTCAAATATCCTCAACATTTTAGTCGTATGTTTAAAAGCGAGACGGGATTTACGCCTAATGAATACAGGTCTTTGAATTAATCAA
>JAFGEC010000547.1 GCA_016931775.1 Candidatus Zhuqueibacterota bacterium
GATTTTTATGCATTTAAAAAATTAACCTCAAAATCAATGGTGTAGAAAAAACAGATGCTTACGATACAAGTCCGACAGGCTCCTAGAATTAAAAGTATGCAACTATTGAATTAATTACGTTGCCCCCCTATACTCACATATTACATCTAAATAATAAAGGGGCATCCTTTCGGACGCCCCTTTATCATTAAAAAAGTGTAAAATTTCAAAAGAACTCGAGAAATTTCACCTTATTTGATAACCATCATTTTAGCCGTTTTTGTAAACGAACCGGCTTCGATGCGGTAAATATACATACCGGTTGCTAATCCTCTTGCATCAAAAGAAATAGTGTAGCTTCCTGCCTCTTGACGATTGTCGACCAGAGTGGCAACTTTCCGGCCCAGAATGTCAAAGACCGTCAAGCGAACTTGCTCTTTTGTGGGAAGATCATACGCAATGGTCGTGGTCGGGTTGAACGGGTTTGGATAATTCTGCGACAGGTTGAATTTTGTCGGCAGAATATCCTTGTTTTCAGCCACTTCGACCTTGATAATACCGTTGGGATTGTACCATTCATCCGCATTTTCGTTGACCGCGCCGGTGATCGCATTCGCAGCAATCAGTTTCAATTTATGGTCATCCAGGAATTCAACCGTGGCATGCGATTGCGGGTTGCCCCATACGTTATCATCCATTACACAGGACCACGATACCGAACCTTCGCGGCCTGCGACGTCATTGTCGTGATTCATGGTCGCCATGCCGAAAATGGTACCGACGCCGGGAACGATCGGACCACGGGTATCGATGGATATCCATTCCCATTTGACGCGGCCTTCAAGCACGTAACCGTTATCCGTTAATGCTCTGGCATAGTCGTCAGAAGTGGCATTGTCGGCGAATCCGGCCCACGCGGCACCGCCTGATGCTATCATATTGCCAACGCCGGCCCAAACTGACTCTTCAGCATCCGCACTGTCCAGTGCCGTCAAACGGAAACCGCACTGTCCGGACGTGGCTGCCTGGCTCGGATCCGGATCAAAATAGATCTCGAGACAGTCGTTCTGCCAGCCGGTTGCATTGTTCAGGTTCACCACTTGATCTGCAACCTCTTCGTAGAAATACAGATAGGTGTCATCCCAGGCAACCCATAACAGAGCCGACAGGTCCTTGTCGTCATCCGGTGCACCGTTGTTGTTAAAAGCGGCTGCCGGAATGTACACATAACCGTCGTCGGGTCCTGTCAACGTATTATACCATGGATCCATAACGGCATCGATGGCGATTCTAAAGCTGACGTTCGGGTCATACCAGGTCGGATTTGCATTCGAGTCACCTGTGATCGAGTTTTTGGCGATCATCTTTAATTTGCCGTCTTCCAGGAATTGTACGGTAGCGTGAGAACTCGGAACGTTCCATACGTTATCATTATTCACTGTGGCCCATGTGATCGAGCCTTCACGGCCGCCGAAATCATTGTCATGGTTCATGGTCGCCATGCCGAAAGAGTTGCCGACGGCGGGAACGACCGGACCGCGTGTACCGATAGTGAGCCATTCCCATTTGACGCGGCATTCGAGCGCATAGCCATTATCCGTTAACCTTCTTGCGTAATCGCCCTTGGTGGGATTGTCGCCAATTCCGGCAAATCCGGCAGCGGTTGCTGCGTTCATATTGCCCACACCGGCGATAGCTGCCGGATCGGCATCGGCGCTGTCCAAAGCCGTCAGACGGAAACCCATCTGGCCGGAAGCGGCTGCCTGCGTCGGATCCGGATCGAAATAAACTTCGAAACAGTCATTTTGATAGCCGGTGACATTGTTCAGGTTCACCTTTTCGTCCGTAACCTCTTCGTAGAAATACATGTAAGTGTCATCCCAGGCGACCCACAGATTGGCTGAACAGTCAAGGTCGTTTTCGGGCGCACCGTTGGTATTGTATTGTTGATGAGGTATGTAAACCCAGCCGTCATCCGGACCGGTTAATCCATCATAAAAAGGATCTTTTTGTGCATCGATCATAATCGGCGGCAATGAGCCGTCGTAGGGCAGGGTGTTGGTTTCGCCCGTCATATTATTGACCGGAATAAAAGAAATGACATTATCCTCTAGGAATTTGACCGTACCGTGAAATTTCGGCGTATTCCAGATGGCATCCTTTAATACAGCGGACCACTGGATGGCTGCCGAACGGTCGGTATCATCGTTGTCGACAATATGAATTCCCAGGCCGAAAACCTCATCGATTGCCGCAGTAATCGGCTGAGAACCGCCCAGTTTGTCCAGTTTAATGGCAAATTCCAGTACATAACCGTCATCCGTCATTCTCCTGGCGAATTGTTTGTCCTCATCGGCCAGGGGAGCCAGGTTGTCGGTGAGCTGGCCGGGTTCGACATCTTCCGGGGCCCATGCCGTTATACGTGTATCAAAGGAAACGGCTGTTTCGGTCTCATCCGTCGCCTGTCCGTCAACTTTTAATTCGATACAGTCATTTCTCCACACATCGGTGGGTGATGTGGCCAGAACGGCATCGTCTGTGACCTCGGCGTACATGTAGAACCAATCGGCGTCCCAGGCGGACCAGATTTTTGCGGAACAATCCGCATCGCCATCCGGTTTTCCGATATCGTTGTGGGAGAAATATCTGATTTGCAGGTATCCGTCATCCGGACCCTTTAATCCCTGATACCATTCATCCTGCATGGCATCGATGGTGATTGCAAATGCCGGCGGTGTCAGCATAAAAGCAACCGCATTCAGGAACATGGTTTGACCGTCCGGGGTCAGATTCATCAAACCCTGGAGATTGCCGGGATCCAGGTCGTTTTCCCGTGCGCCGGCGTTAAAAAGCAACCGTGGTGCGGCTGCAACCTCTTCTGTGCCATCGTGAAACTTGGTGTTCCATGGCCAATAGGCGATGACAACGGTCCCGGTATCCTGAGCTGTAGCAATCATTTGACCATTGCCGATATTTTGACAATCCGGCAAACTGGTCTGGCCGCTGCCGACAGCCGGATCCAGTACGGCGACATTTCCATCCGCATCCGGAATGATGCCGTTAAAAATCGGGTGAGCCAAATCTTCGACATGGTAAAGCGGACATCCACTGTCACCACCACCCAGCAGGTTGCTGTTCTCTAACCATTGCCAGCGGTTGGCCCTTGACAAGTAGGATGTGATGTTGATTATCGGTTTCCGTATTTCATTCCAGTCGGTGGTGTTGTAGCTGCCACTGTTGGTTGAGCGGCTGACGATAACCAAATCACCGCTTTCCAGAACGCCTCTTTGTTTGGCGCTGAGTGAACCTCCGGTCATGGTGTCGTTTTCGCGCTGAACATCATAGCCATTGGCGATGAGAAGATCGACAAATCCCTGGTCCGAATCAACACCGCCGGCATCCTGAACAACACCGGACACCCAGATGATTTTCTGACCGAAAACAGAGCCGGAGATCAAAAGTCCGCTCATGAAAATAATGAGAAAAAGGGTGAAAAAATTTTGTGAATTTTGTTTCATCTGTTGCCTCCTGTTAATCAATTTCTTTACGACTTTTTTTTAGCAAATCGGTGCTTATTGATTTGTTATGACAAGACAACTGAATAGGAGAGATGATCGACCCTTGCTCTTCGATGTTTTAATAGTTTACCGTCATCTGTTAAAAAATGACGTATCGTATCGAAAAAAAGGGTGCTGCATGGTATCTCTTCCATTTTACTACCCCGCATTTGTATGCCTTTTATTACACACAAAATTGCGTTTTTGATACAGAAAAAGGTGTTATGTCATAAACGCTCCTCCTTTTGTTCAAATGAATATTTTTACGAGTTGATGCCTATTATTAAAAAAAGATTTATGCTTCTATGTGACGGATTATTTAATAAAAAAATGCGATTTGTTTGTAATATCTAAATATATATTATTATTTTCAATTGTCAACAAATTTTTTTTTATTTTTTAACTTTGGCGTTTTTAAAATATATTTGTGATACATTAATGGCACCAGATTGAGAATAACCTAATGAAACAGTAGTGAAATATAGCCATAAAGACGGAATTTTGCAACTTTTTTAATGTGTAAATATTATTTGACATTTCCAGATTTTATGATTAATTTAAAACAATGTAGATTAAATGGTTCGAATAAAAATTTGGACCATGGAAAATACACAAAGCCGGCATCTCTTGAATACGACTGCATATTGTATGCATCCCACTGTTTAACAACCCGAGATCTAAAAATGTCCTCCTTGGAGGAGCATTATTTTTATCGCTTATTGTATTTATACAAGAACAATTGATAATGTTTCCTGATGTTAAGCTGTTTACGATGTATTTTTTAAGGGGAGGTGTGATTATGTCCTCAAGAATCTTTTTTACTCTTTTTGTTGCTATCGTGGTCTGTTGTTTTGCCGGTGGTGTTTTGGCGCAGACAAACTTTACCACAGGCCTGCGTTATACCGTTGATGCCGGACAGTCTATCTGGACCAATGCCTCGGGCTCGGGAACGGGCGTCGATCCCTGGGTCGTCGATTTATGCCCTACGATTCCGCTTCACACCATTGACGTCACAAACGTCGTTGCGGATCCGATGGTTGCAATGATGCATCCGTTTCGATTGGTTCCGCCGGCTCCCGGCTCGGCTTTTTGGACGTACTGGAACTCAAAGGGCGTCAATGCAGGAGCCGCTCCCGGTACATGGCAATGGTGGATGTGGCAAATTATAAACGGCAACGCGGACATCTTCTATCTTGTGGTGACGCCAGGTCCTCCTGTAACTTATCAGCTCATCGACGGCCTGCAATACCAGGCCTCCGGCGGAACGATTATCACTCCTTTTGTTGTAAACGGGGATTATCCCGTAGGAACCTATGTCGTGAACGGAAGTTTGCTTTTTGTTGCAGGTCTGTCACAAGTTACCTATACAATCCAGTTCCAAAATCAGCCGCCGGTTTTCAGTACGGGATTGCGATATACAACGGATGAAGCGATGACATTATGGGCGGCAGCCGGAGGATCCGGAACCCCTGCAGGTCCGTTTACCGTTAATTTATGTCCCCCCCGTACCTATCATACTCTGGATGTGATGGGTGCGACTTTTTCCTATGTGGATACCGGCCAGTACGGCTTTTATCTGACCGCACATCCGGGTGCTGCCTTTTTTACCTGGTGGGCCGCCAGAGGTGTAACCGCCGGAGCCCTACCCGGCACATGGCAGGCATGGATGTGGCAAATTATAAACGGAAGTCAGCCTATCTTTTATCTGGATGTCAATCTCATTCCAACGCCGACAGTTCAGCTTATCGACGGCCTGCAAAGGGATTTCTTGAGCAATACGCAGCCCTTTGTCGTAAACGGTGATTATCCGCCGGGATTATACACGGTGAGCGGCGGTATAACCAATTCTTGCGGCCTCCGGACATCTCTGATCTATACCATCCAGTTTTTCGCTTGTGCCATTGCTGTTGACCTGTCGAGCTTCTCGGCATCATGTTTCGACGGTCAGGTGAACATCGAATGGACCACCGAATCCGAAGTCAATACCGCCGGATACAACCTCTACCGCAGTGACCGGGAAGAGGGCGAGTATGTTCGGCTTAATGCCACATTGATACCTGGATTGGGATCGGCCACTAAAGGCAGCAGTTACAGTTATATCGACAAGCCGGCGCCGGCAGCGGTTTACTTTTACAAACTCGAAGACGTGGGGCAGGACGGCGTGATCCAATTTTTTGGTCCGGTTTCCGTCGATGTAACCACACCGGTGGCTACTACCGATGCTTTACCCAAAAATTATCATCTGTCACAGAATTTTCCCAATCCGTTTAATCCGTCCACCCGCATCGATTTTGCCGTGCCGAATGAAAAATTCGTCACGATCAAGGTCTACAATGTTCACGGCCGGCTGGTGCGGACACTGATCTCCGAGACGCTCTCCGCCGGTACGCACAGCGTGGTATGGGACCGGACTGATGATTCTGGTGCCCAGGTTCCCAGTGGTCTGTATGTGTATCAAATGAAAGCCGGTTCATTCAGCCAGTCATGCAAACTGATTGTTCTAAAATAAAAACTACAGTTCGGCAGTTGGATAATGCAAATGTAAAGCGTTCTATCCGCTGATATAACACCTCCTGCAGGTTTTTGTTAGGGGTAAAAAATCCCTGAAATTTAAATGCCGTAAAAAGGTAAAATCCTGCAGGGGGTGTCTGTTTTGTAATTTCGTCGGAGAAGGTAATATTTAATCGACACCTGCCGGCAAGAGCAATGTTGTGCAGGGTATCTCCTAAAATTTGGTGTGGGATCAACTTTTTTGTAAAAACCTTATTTTTTTCAGTTCACCTTAGTAGCAACCAAACCCCAAGACTTAACCTTATTAGCTTATTAATTTTATAAATACAATAAAAATAAGCCAATAAGGTTAATTTTTCATTTCGATTTTTTACTAAGGTTGAAAAAGACAAAAATAAGATTAAAAACCTTTTTTTACCTGTCAACAGAAAAAAGTAAGGCAAAGTACTTTGAATTTTTGTACATTGGACTCAGCATAATGATATGTTTAAACAAATGGCGATTTGATTTAATATTTAAACCGAAAGGAAAATTTCAATCATGCAAAAGTACACAATGTTGATTATTTTGATTTTATCCGTCACTTTATATGCAAATGGCCTTCATACAACCGTACAAGACGATACCGTAAAAGCACCCGAGTGCACGACCGTGCCGGTCATCGACGGAAAAGCCGATGATGCGTGTTGGTCGACGGCAAAATGGCAGGCCATCGACCAGGCATGGATCACCTGGGGTGAGGCAATGGATCCAGCGGATTTTACCGGACGTTATAAAGTAATGTGGTCATCCGAAACCGACCGCATTTATTTCCTGGTCGAGGTGATTGATGATGTGCTGGTGAAGGGTTATAAATATCCTATGGATGGATATTACAACTGGGATGTTGTAGAAATATTTTTTGATGAAGACGCCTCAGGCGGTGATCACACGTTGAATCAGAATGCATTTGCATATCACATTACAGCCGGCAACGATGAAGACGATTTTGAGGCCATGGATTTAACGGCAAACTACAGGGCCATGAACTATTCAGATCACTTTAACGGTAAAATCGAGTATGCCGGAGGTGTTTATACCTGGGAACTCGCCATGCTGGTTTACAATGAAGATTACGATCCCGATAAAACGGATAATCCAACCGAACAATTGGAAATCGGTAAATTAAGCGGTCTCTCTATCGCTTATTGTGACAATGACAATCCCAACGAGAATCCGAAAACCCGCGATAATTTTATCGGTTCAGTCGAGGTGCCCAGAGCCAACTATAACGACCACTGGATGAATGCCGACTTTTTCGGCAAGGTTTTGCTCGTTGCGTCGGGAGATAACACAGGAGTAACCGGGAAAACATCCGTTCCGGATCGTTTCGTTTTGGAGCAAAATTACCCGAATCCCTTCAATCCGGCAACAACCATCAGCTATTATTCAAGTGCACCGGATTTTGTGTCGCTTGTTGTTTATAATACGCAAGGCCAAACTGTAAAAACACTGGTGAACGAACTTTTACCCGCCGGGTCTTTTTCTGTTGTATGGGATGGGAAAACAGATACAGGCCGGGATGCGGTGTCTGGTGTATATTATTACCGGTTAAGAATCGGTGAAAAGAGTGAAAGCCGAAAAATGTTATTGTTACAATAGCCGTAAAAATCGAAAGAATTATATATGTGGATTCAACCTGGTAAAAATGAGATGTATCCGGACGGCAGGCAGGATAATACGCATTTTACCGAAAAAGGGGCCTTGGAAATGGCCAGACTTGCTGTTGAAGGTTTGAAAGAAAATAATTTGCCGCTTGTTAAATATCTTTGTAGAAAATAGAGGAATAAAATCAAAATTGTAAGGCAGCCGAAAAAATGGCTGTCGAGTGCTGCAGACGTCGTAAGCGATGAGGGTGCCAAACTTGTACAGGTCCTCGAACGGTAATTGAAAAAGAGCTGTATCTAACCGTTTCGATGTGCGGACACGGAGGGGCGTTGTTCGTTCGACGGTGAATCTAAATTGAGTCATC
This sequence comes from Candidatus Zhuqueibacterota bacterium, assembly GCA_016931775.1. Taxonomy (GTDB): domain Bacteria; phylum Zhuqueibacterota; class Zhuqueibacteria; order Residuimicrobiales; family JAFGEC01; genus JAFGEC01. The sequence continues at coordinate 8,059 of JAFGEC010000547.1, forward strand.
AAAAACAACATGCTTTGCTTTTCATCTGTTATATTTTACCTTAATAGAAAAAGGAGGAAGAAATGATGAAAAAATTACGGTTTACTGTATTGGTCATTATGTTAGCTCTGCCATGCTTGGCTCAAACATTTACAGAAATTACAGAGTATGGCTGGGGAATCGGCGCCTGCGGCAGCAAAGCTGTTTTTGCCGATCTGGATAACAA
>JAFGEC010000548.1 GCA_016931775.1 Candidatus Zhuqueibacterota bacterium
AGGAGCCGCCCATTCCCAGTGCCCGGGCGCCGACATCAATGTTTAAAAATCCGGCAGCCGTCGTGCCGACCTTGGTCACTTCCTGGGCATATAGCCCTCCGGCTATCAAAAGGGCGCACATGACAAATAGACATTTTTTCATCATTAAACTCCTTTTTACTTATTTAATTACTGCAAATTTGCCGGTTTTTTGACCGATTTCGCCGGCGTCAATATGATAAATATACACACCATAAGCAATATCAAGCAAGTCTTTTGTCTGCATATCCCAAATTTCTGTACCATCTGATACAGTCGGTGCGTTATGCTCGATTTCCCGAACCAGCTGTCCGCGTATATTAAAAATCCGGATGGTACATTTTTCAGGTAAATGTGTAAAGTGCAGTTCACGGGGACCCCGGCCGTTTGTATACGGATTGATGGGTTCCCAGGAATTTGAAACAATATATGGATTTGGCACAACCTTGATTCTATCCATTTCGGCCTTTGCCATTTTCTTATCGATGTGCTCGGCAACAGTGTTAAATTCAAACACATCGTTCGATAAAAACGGTTTGAAAGTATAGATATTAAGATAATCACCGGGCCCGGGATTATTGTGCAATGAGTCATTGGTCGCATTATCCAATGAAAATTCCCATCCGAAAATCAGGGAATCGTTCTTGTCGGGCTCAAGGAAAATGACCAGATCGGTTTGGTTTTTATCGGTAAAAGCGGTAAATTTACCCGCTTCACCTTGTAGTTCATCCCTTTCCCAAAAAGCAAAATCGATATCCTTTCCGGTGGTCAGGTTGGTTATTTTAAAATTGACCGCTGTGGCCGGCATTTTTCTCGTCGCTGAAATCGCCGCGGCGGTTGATGTATCCAATCCGATATCGCCGAATTCAATCCGGTAATCGGCGGCGGTTGGCAGGCCGTAGGTTTTTGAATACTTGAACGACTGAACGCTATATTTATAAATATCGTTTCGATTCCATTTCGACTTTATCGAGTCAACTGCCATTACGGTATGATTTTGCAAGGTAAGCTGAAAACCATCGACCGGCGGCAGATTATCACCGGAAGCAATATCTTCATTTTTGTAAATTTCAGTCGTGACGGGATTGGCGGGATCGGTGATATTGATGACCGTAATATTCTTTGTTGCCGGATAATTCCGGCTTGAGATTTCTTGAATGGTATCCTCAAAAACCACGCGGTAGGTATTGTTGCCCTTCACCAGCCGCGGATCGATCACTTTAAATCCCAGGTTACCGGTTCCCGTGCCTCCCGGCAATAGAGCGACATTTTCAAAAGTCGCCGGAACATAACCGGCGGACGGTGCCTCGGGACGGGCCATGACAACATTACGGCCCTTGTCAACCTTTCCATCAGTTGAAATTGTAATATATTTGCTGCACTCGGACGGTGCGATACCCAGCGAATCGCTGCCGCGGTCATAGGACGAAACAGCATAATAATATAATTGACCGTTATTCACGGTAGAATCAACAAATGTATGTACAATTCCGGTATCTTCACCCAGCCAGAAATGTATACCATTCGTATGGATATTAGATAATCCCTGAATACCGTTGTCCTTATCGAATTGGGCAAGTGGCTTTTTCATCACCACCGATCCATAAGCATCAGTAATCGGCAGCATATCGTCAAATCCCGGATTTGTGGATCGATATATTTTGTAGCCTTCAAAATCTTCCCCGGTAATCGGGTCCATAGATTTTTCAGCGTAATCATCCCACATGAGAGTGACGATGCCGTCCCCGGGTATAGCTGTGAGGGTTGGAATATTGGGGGCCTTGGCAAAATTATAATTCTCCAGATACGTTTTCTCGGCATAGGTTTTATTACGGAATAATTCATCATGATAACCCATTATATATCCCAGCGAATAACGCTCGATCTGTTCAGGTTGGATCGGGAAAAAACCGGAACCGAGCAAAATATCGGTATTGCCGATCTGTCCGTAGGCATTGAGGAATCCGGGCTCCATGGCACCCCAAAGGACTTCATCATCCCAAAGCGGATAAATAGTCCAGGGGGAGAAAATGTTAAAGGCCGTCAAACCGATCATATCCGATTCGTCGATATCGGTTTTATCGATACGGGGTTCACCCGGTAAATCCGTCCCACGTCCGGATGTAGGCACGCCGTCACCTTCACCGGGATCACCGGTTTTGGGTACCCCGTCCAAACCCACATCGTCCGTCAGTATATTCCAATCGCCATCATTATCGATGTTGTCGTCTCTTTCCTCATCAATCAGAATATTGTCCAGTCCGGCTCCGGAGATATAATCAATATACTTTAATCCGACATATAGATAATTGTGAATGGCGTCGGCACCTTCGCCGAAAATCCATCCGTTACACTCATCGACGATACCGTTCAGATTGTCGTCAATCAGGTTTGTCGGCTCTTCCTTATATTCCTGTCCGGGAACAAACCTGTATTCCTTTTGTAAATAGGTGATGGTAACACCCTCGGCCGGCATAGGAACAACCGTCCGTTCAAACGTTTTATAATTGATTAAAACCACCTGGTCGCCGACATTAAATACTTTGGGTTCAAACATATTTTCCGTGATCACGGGGCCGGATCCCATCTCACCGTCACCGTCATTATCGATACCGTCAAACGGATTACCCGGTGATTCAAAAAACGCCAGGCCGAGATAACCGACCGGGGTAAAGCCGTCGCCGCCGACATCGTCGGCATCGAGTTGATATCCCAGCTCTTCGTCCAGATTATAGGCGCCGCCGTCATCTTCACCATCACCGCTGGCACCGATAACCGAACCGATATTCGGACCACAAACCAGGCCGAAATTCATCTTGTCGTGTTCGAAGGTGCCAATATTTTTTACATCGTACAACAAGAACAGAATATCCTCGACCAGCGTGTTCGACCACTGAAATCCTCTGACGTTCACGCGAAGTCCCAGACCCCGCCGCGACAAATCCGTGCTGTCGGGATAAAAGGCCCACTCTTTATTCAGGTAATCATCCATCACATAATAACTTTCCTGATCGGCATTCAGGATGTTCTTGCCGAAATATCCGTTCCAGCTTTTATGCCAGCCCGGATCGACAACATCATCGTATTTATCCGGCCAGAAATCGGGCCAGGACCATTCCCAATGGCTCATCGACACTCTTTGACTGTCATCATTGGCGAATCCCGGCAATGGCGCAAAAGTCCACCATTCCCCGTTCGGCCCGCTGTCACCGGAAGTCGCACTGATACCGCCTTGTCCCATGGCGGTACCGTTCGCTTCAGACACAATATGCTTGACTTCCCCGTTAATGTCTTTCACCTCAGCGCCGATAAACATAGAAATCTTGGCAAGATAATTGCGGCCGGAATTAATGGGCCACTCGCCGCCGATATTTTCGGGATCGTTCCGGCCGCCGCCCACCATGCCGTCATTGTAAAAATTCGTCCTGAGCATGTTTCCGGAGTGCAATCCCTTATAGCTGAACTTTTCATCGCCATGCAACTGGTCCATCAGCGACTGAGCCCACAAGCTGACTAATCCGAATATTAAAAATAAAACAACAGAAATCGATTTTTTCATCATTTGCTCCCGTATCATTTACTTCAGAAACCGATCGACAGACCTAGCTGTATTCGTCTCGGTGAAATATAGTATTCAGGCCGTGTGTAGTAATCCTTGACCGTGCCGACTCGGTTTGGGTCCAGAGCGACATTATTATAGTTGGGATCTGTTGTATAACTTGCCACACCGGTGTCGGCAAAGACACCGGTCTGCCCTCTCTGATCGAACAGATTATAAGCATACATAAAAACCGTCCATTCGAGTCCGCTATAGCGAAACTTTTTCGTCACATACATATCCACTTCGCTATAGTTCGGCCTGCTCTGACTGTTCTCCGTAAGATTGTTCATAGTCTGTCCGCCGACAAATGCGCCTCTTGCATAAACCGGTGTATAGGGCAATCCCGAACGCAGTTTACCGATCAGCGATACGGTCAACTCCTTGCGGCTCCACATTACCTGGCCGTTCAGGGTATGACGGCGATCCCAATTCATCCGAATCAGACTCAACCGCGGTTCTTCCTTGGCGGAATAAGCATTAAATGCATCGTTCGGATTGGAGTATGTCCCCTCAGCAAACTGGAAGCTATAGTCCACTTTGGCGTAAATATTATGAGAATATCGTTTTTCGAGCTTAACCGTTATACCCCGCACATTGGCATAGGCACGGTTAATGTATTTCGAATACAGAGTGGTGTGCCGGGCGGTACGAATCGGCGGGCTGGTGTCGATCCAATCGCGGATATCTTTGTAAAACAAAGTGACATCGATACCCACGTTGCGGTATATTTCCTGCTGCAGACCGATCTCGTATTGTACCGTTTTTTGGGCGTTTAAATCGGCGTTTCCAATGATACCCAAACCGCCACCGCTGTTGAGTTTAAAATCCGGGCTGTCATACAAATAGCTAAAATTCGGCATTTGGAAAAAGTGGCCGTAGGAAAAATGAATCACGCCTTTATCTGTGATGGGATAGGCAATACCCAGACGCGGGCTGACCTGCATTTTCGGATCGACTTTTTTGTGCATCCACGCCCGGCGTTCCTCCGGTGAATATTCCACGCGCAGGGAATCCGGCGCTTCGGGATTTCTATACTTGTTTTCATCTTTGTAAGGATCGTAAATATTGATATCCGTCGGATCGGCGGGAATAACGGAATTGGGATCAAAATAATCAAAACGCAGGCCGATATTCAGATTAATATCGGCCAGTTCCAGCTTGTCCTGCACATAGGCTGAAAACTCTTTGGGTGTACGTGTAAAATTGTCATAATAAATTGTTGAAATATCCGGTATGACCGGTGTATAGGGTTCCATGGGGCTTTCTGTGACAGGATCCAAAGCGGGCTGGAGGGTAAAGCTTTCTCTTTTCACCTCGTGCAGCCTGACTTCTGTCCCCACTTTTAACTGATGGATTTCATTGACTTGACTGATCAAATCAAATTTAGCGATCCAATAGGCAGTACTGTTGTAACTGTGATTACGAGGTGTTCCGGCTTTAAGATAACTGTAACTGGCCGGAGCGGTCGCCATGTCCGGATGGACATAACCTTCCGCATTGTTGGGATCGACAATCCATTCATAATCCAGATCAGGATCCTGCTTGACCAAATTGAGCAAGGCAGCCCCGGATTCCGTATCCGGATCGAACAGGGTATCGGGCATTGTCGAATCGCCGTATACCTGGACAAAATAATGCGGACGTTTTGTCGGATCCTCATACAGATAAGTCGTGCTTTCCGAATACAAACGGTTCAGTTTGACCTCGTAAAAGGTTTTTGGAGATAAAACGTGATTCAACGTCAGAATCTGGGTCAAAGTATTGCCGAAACTTTGGGTCGTGCCATCGGGAACAAACCGGTATGCACGATCCCAGTGGCGGTCATTCTGCCAGTCATTGTAATTGCCACTGTACGATAATTTCATGGAAGGATTAATCCTCCAGGCGAGCTTGCCGAAAGTCGTATAGTGCTTACTGGGATTCATATTCACCAGGGCACTGTCGCCGGGGATACCCTGGGGCAGGTACCATCTGCGGCCATACAGATACCCTTCGCTCTCGTAATAGCGAAGGTTAGTAAAAAACGTCACCTTTTTATCCAGAAACGGTACCGGGCCGCTGAGGCTCAATTCACCATCATAAATGGGATTGAATTTTTTCAAAGGATTTTCAGATTCGACTTGTTCATATTCAACACCGTTAAGACTGTCGCGGGCAACATTCGCTTTGGTCAACACGTTGTAAATATCCGCCGTACTGAAATAATCACCCGCATAACCCTTAATCTGGCCGTGATAACTGGGGCCGCCGTCTTTGGTGATAATATTGACGATACCTGACATCGCCTGGCCGTACTCAGCGTTAAATGTACCGCTTATAACTTGCAGCTCCTGGATGGCGGCGTTTTCGATATTGGCCATGGAACCACCGGAATACTGATTGGTAGTGGCCACGCCGTCCACCCAGTAAGCGATTTCACTTGAGCGCCCGCCGCGGATATGCAGGCCGCCGGCGTCGACGACGCCGGCCTGCAACGTGAGCACATCATTGACGGTTTGAACCGGCAAGTCCTCAATTTCACGGGCACCCACAGAAACAAGTGATGAGGTCATATCCATCCGCACCAACGGCCGTTCAGCGATCACCGTTACTTCTTCGCCGGCATCCAAAACTGTTTGCTGGAGTTGTATATTTATCGTGGTGGTCAATCCGATGGATACACTCACATTTTGAACAACATGAGTTTTATATCCGATCATTGAGACCTTTAAAACGTAATTTCCCGGCCGGACATTAAGAATGATATAGCGGCCGTTCAAATCCGTGGCGGCACCTATATTGGTGCCGTCCAATACCACGTTTACTCCAGGCATAGGTTCTTTGGTTTCCGTGTCCGTAATAACTCCGGTAATTTTACCGGTGGTTGCGGCGTAAAGCTGCGAAAGGACAAACAGAGCACATAATATTAGAAATAAAATATTCTTTTTATTCATCAATCTTGCTCCTCTTTCTGCATCGGAGTAAAAGTTAGAAACCCAGCCCAACCGTAAATAATTGAACATCCTTGAGTACGCCAAAATCCTCATAGGCATAATCGATCATCAGTGTGGTGTTGCCCATTAACTTGTAATGGATACCGGCG
>JAFGEC010000549.1 GCA_016931775.1 Candidatus Zhuqueibacterota bacterium
AGGAGCCGCCCATTCCCAGTGCCCGGGCGCCGACATCAATGTTTAAAAATCCGGCAGCCGTCGTGCCGACCTTGGTCACTTCCTGGGAAAAAAGTGGCATTGCCACAAGCAGGCAGGCAAAAAAGATCAAAATTTTCGTTTTCATTTTCATGTCCTCATGATAATGTATTTTCTATTTCTTTTTCAACATTATTTAATAATGGCAAATTTGCCGATCTTTTGTCCCAATTCACCGGCGTCGACGTGATAGACATAAACACCATAGGCGATATCGAGAAGATCTTTGGACTGCATATCCCACACCTCAGTACCGTCATATGCAGGATTATCGTGTTCGATAGTATCCACCAACTGCCCGCGGATATTAAAAATCCGGATGGTACATTTCTGCGGCAAATGAGTAAAATGCAACTCGCGAGGCCCGCGTCCGTTAGCATAGGGATTCAAGGGCTCCCAGGAATTTGCCACTACATAGGGATTGGGAACAACTCTGATGCGGTCTATATCCGCCTTGGCTACCTTTTGGTCGACATGCTCGGCTATCGTCGTAAATTCAAACATATCATTCGACAAAAAAGGCTTAAAAATATAGAGATTCAAATAATCACCGGGACCGGGATTGTTATGCAAAGAATCGTCAGATGCAACATCCAGTGAAAACTCCCATCCGTAAATCAACGAATCGTTCTCGTCCGGCTCAAGAAAAATAATCAGATCGGCCTGGCTTCTTTGGGTAAAACCGGTAAATTTACCCTCTTCACCTTCAAGCACATCTCTTTCCCAAAAAGCAAAATCGATATCCTTGCCGTTGGTCATATTGGTAATTTTAAAATTGACCGGTATGGCCGGCAGTTTTCTGGTCGTTGAGATCGACACGGTGGTTGCCGTATCTATTCCAATCTCGCCGAATTCAATGCGGTAATCGGCGGCTTTCGGCATGCCGTTGGTTCTTGAATACTTGAACGATTGAGCAATAAAATCATAAATATTGTTACGATTCCATGCCGACCTTATCGAATCAACGACCATCCGTGTATGATTTTGCAAGGTAAGCTGGAAACCGTCGATAATCGGAAGAATATCACCGGTTTCAATGTCCGTGCTTTTGTTGATTTCAGTCGTATCGGGATGGGCCGGATCTGTGATATTGATAATCGTGACATTTTTTGTTCCCGGATAATCACGGGTGTCGATTTGTTGGATCGTATCTTCAAACACCACACGGTAGGTATTTTGATCCTTTATAAGCCGCGGATTGACCATCTCATATCCCAGTTTTCCGGTTCCGGTACTTCCGGGCAGTGGGTCGAGATTTTTAAGCGTCGCTGAAACAAAGCCAGCCGAAGGCGCTTCGGGCCTGGCGATGACCACATTGACACCCTTTTCGATCTCACCGGAAGTCGCAACGGAAATAAACTTGGAACATTCCGAAGGAGCGATACCTCCATCGGGAAGGCCGTGGTCATAAGATGTAACGGCATAATAATACGTATATCCGTTTTTCGCCGTGGAATCCGTCCAGGTATTCACGATTCCGGTATTATCACCCATATAAAAATTGATACCCTTGACGTGAACGCCAGAGTAACCCGAGTATTCGTTATCCAGATCGAATTGTTTGAGAGGTACACGGTAGGTCACCGATCCTTTTCCATCGGTTACAGGGATCATGTCGTTAAAACCGGGATCGGTCGAACGGTATATCCGGTAACCCTCAAAATCCTCTCCGGAGATCGGATCGATGGAATACTCCGCTGCATCGTCCCATATCAGGGTTACCATATTGTCGCCGGCGATGGCCTCAACCGTTGGAATAATGGGCGCTTTGCTGAAATTATAATTCTCATTATAAGCTTTGGCGACCCAGCGTTTATTTTCGAGAAAATCGTCAAGATTGATGCCGCACATAATACCCATGGAGAACCGTTCGACACTGCCGGGTTTCATGGGGAAATAACCGGAGCCGTACAACAGCTCGACATTTAAATTTTGCAGCAAATCATCAAAAAATCCGGGAACAATATTTTCCCAAACAATCTCGTCCTCATAATGGGGAATATTCGGCCACTCATAGAGCGTAAAACTGGTCAGACCGATCATGTCCGTTTCGTCGATATCGGTTCTATCGATATGCGGTTCACCATTGGTGGGTTTGCCGTCACCTTCTCCCAAATCGCCGGTTCTCGGCACACCGTCGGCCCCCACATCATCGAAATTAATATCCCAGTCGCCGTCATTATCGATACCGTCGTCCCGCCGTTCTTCCATCAGAATATTGTCCTCACCCTCACCGGTTAAGTAATTGATATATTTAAGACCGGTATAAAGATAAACCTGCACTTCAGCACCGGGCTCACCGATGAGTGAGCCATTATTTTCATCGATCACACCGTTCAGGTTATCGTCAACCAGATTGTTGGGAATTTCCTCCATCACCTTGCCCGGCCAGAACTTGAATACCAGGTCCTGGTACTGTACATAAACCGTATCGTTGGGCATCGAGGTGACGGTTCTTTTAAAGGTTTTATAATCGGTAAGCACAATCTGTTGACCGGCAATGAGTGTCGTCGGCTCGAACATTGTTTCCGAAATGATGGGGCCCGAACCCATCGCGCCGTCACCATCGTTATCGACGCCGTCGTAAAAGTTGCCGGGGCTTTCGAGAAACGCGCCGCCGAAATAGCCGACCGGCGTCCAGCCGCCGGCACCGATATCGTCGTAATCGAACAAGTAGGCCACATCTTCCTCCTTGTTATAAGCGCCGTTGTCGTCTCCGCCGTCGCCGCCGGTCATGGTATCGCCCATATTGTTGCCGAATTTATAGGCAAACACCATTTTATCGTGTTCATGGGTGCCGACATTTTCCAGATCGTACAAAACAAACAGTGCGTCTTCCACCAGTGCGTTGGACCACTGAAAACCGCGCACGTACATTCTCAAGCCCAGCCCGCGCCGGCTGCGATCGGTGGAATCGGGATAAAACTTGAACTCTTGATTATTATAATCATCCGAAACAAAATAGGATTCTTCATCAGCGTTAAAATTGTTTTTTCCAAAGTAACCGTTCCAGGAGCCCGGCCAGCCCGGATCCACCGGGTCATCAAACCTGTCCGGCCAGGTTGCCGGCCAGGCATCTCTCCACTTTGTCATGGCAATGCGGGACTGATCGGGATCGGCAAAACCCGGCAACGGCAAAAAGGTCCACCAGTCACCATCCGGTGACCGGTCGCCGGTTGAATAGGAAATGGCACAGCTTTTTACGGTGCTGATGATATGTTTCACTTCGTTTTCAGTATCCAGCACTTCGGAACCGACAAAAGTGTTACCGTCGATCATATAGATATGCCCGGAGTTGATGGGCCACTCACCGGCAATATCCGGAGGACTGGTGACCTGGCCGAATGTCCCGTCGTTATAAAACGTGGTTCTAAACTGGTTTCCGGCGTGCAGGCCGCTTTTCAATTCATCAAAATCGCCGTGCAGACCCTCCATCTGTCCGTAGAGAGCCGTTATGGACAGAAAAGCAAACAGAATTAATAATTTCAGAAATTTCATAATTTTCTCCTTTAATTCCAATTAGAAATTGAGAGCGACACCAACCTGAATCTGCCGTGGCGTCGTATACCAGCCGGGCTGATTCACGTAATCATCGATTGTACCAATCCGGTTTGCAGCATAAGTGATCATACTGGGTCTAATTTCCGTTGTATAATCCGGCGAACCGGTATCACTGTATACCGATGTGGCATCGAGCTGGTCCGTGAGGTTGTAAACATTCATAAACACATCCATATTTATCCTACCCAGATCGAACCGTCTGCTCACATACAGATCGAGACTTTTCTGATTGGGCAACCGGGAACTGTTCTCCTTTAATCCAACATAAGCTGCACTACCGAGAACTTCACCGCGGACGAAACTGGGTGTATAGGGACGGCCAGACCAATAACGGCCGATCAACGAAGCGGTCCATTTTCCGATATTATAGATAATTGACCCGTTGACGGTATGATTCTGGTCCCAGTTCATCGGAATGAGAGAAAGACGAGGCTCTTCCTGGGCCGTAATGGCGTTGAAGGCATCATTCGGGTTGGAATAAGTTCCCTCGACAATTTGAAACGAGTAGTCAAGCCGGGCGGAAAAATTATTTGAATGGCGTTTGATGATTTTCAGCGTGATTCCCCGTACGTTTTCGTAATCCTTGTTTTCATATTGCGAGTATTTGATAGCGGGATTCGGCGTTTCCACGAGCGGACTGGTGCCGACCCAATCACGGACATCACGGTAAAACAGGGTCGCATCGATGCCCAGATCACGGGTGATTTGCTGCTGCAAACCGATTTCATACATGACCGTCTTTTGCGGGTTCAGGTCGGCATTGCCGAATATTCGATAACCGCCGCTGGGGTCGATCTTGAAATCCGGATTGGAGTATAAATACTGAAATTGCGGTATCTGGAAAAAGTGTCCGTAAGAAAAATGGATGACGCCCCGATCAGTAATCGGATACGCCAGGCCCAAACGCGGGCTCACCTGTGTTTTAGCACTCACATCCTCATGCATGAGAGCCCGGCGTTCATCCGGTGTATATTCGACAAAATTTGCTTTGTACGCTTCCAGTTCCTGAGGCGTCATTTTTTTATCCGGTGCGATCCAGTCCTTGTAGATGTGTTCATTTTTAAAAGGATCATAAATACTCGGATCCGACGGATCAACCAGCTTGACATGGTTGGCGTTAAAATAATCAAAGCGCAAACCGAAATTGACGATTAAATCCTCAAGTTCGATTTTGTCCTGCACATATGCGGAAAATTCTTGCGGTTTGCGGTTGTATTGTTGATAATAAATCGTCTCCTGACCGGGAATCGAAGGTTCGTACGGGTCGACTTGCTGACCGTCAACGAATTTTGGGCGGATGGTAAAGCTTTTCAGCTTGAGCTCATGCAAACGGCCTTCAAATCCGAATTTAAGAAAATGATCCCTGCTAATTTGGCTGGCCAAATCGAACTTTGTAATCCAATAGGATGTGCTTCGATTGTAATGCCCCATGTCCATGCCTGCCTTATTAAAACTGTAGGTCGTAGGTGCCGCAGATGAATCCTGGTGCAGGTAACCCTCCGGCCCATTGGGATCTATAATCCAATCAAAAGCGGCACGGACATCCTTGAGCGCTTCTAAACGCGCTTTTTGTACCGGATCCGACGGATCGAGGATCAGCGTTTCCGCAATTCCATTTGCCGAATCGGGAGCGAACCGGGCCAGGTACTTGACCGTTGCCGTTGGATCTTCAAAGACGTACGATTCATTTTCGTTGTAAAATTTATTAATCCGCAATTCGTAATAAGTCTTGGGCGACAACACATGATTAATGGCAAAAATGTGTGTCATTCCGTTGCCAAAACCCTGTGAAACACCGTTGGGATTATATTTGTAGCCTTGATTGTAACTTCGCTCGGAATGCGATTGATTCCAGAACACGTTATAGCTGACTTTGAAATTGGATGATACTCTATAGGTCAGTTTACCCTGCATGGAATACCGCTCATACGGATTCATCGGCACGAGCGAACTGTCACCTGGTGTTCCCATCGGCGTAAACCATTCCCGGCCGTACAGGTGTCCTTCGTTGTAGACATATCGTCCGTTGACAAAAAATGTAATATCATCGAGAAAAGGCACTGGGCCGCTCAAGCTGAAATCGGCATCATAGTTGGGATTATAATCACGCAACGGATAACTTTTCTCACCGACGGCATTCATCGTGCCGTTTTCCTGCTCGACGATCCGGACATCTTTCAGTACGCTGAACTGATCTGCGTTGCTGATATAGTCGCCAACATAACCTCGAAACTGGCCGGTATATTTCGGTCCGCCCTCTTTGGTTATAATGTTAACGATACCGGACATGGCTTGGCCATATTCTGCGTTAAAGGTACCGCTGACAACCTGCAGCTCTTCGATGGCGGCATTTTCAACGGTGACGCCCATACTACCGGAAAATTGATCGGTGGTAGAAACACCATCCACCCAATAAGCGACCTCACCAGCACGGCCGCCGCGGATGTGCAAATTGTTGCCGGATTTTACGATACCTGCCTGCAGTTCCAACACATCGCCGATTTCCTGCACAGGCAGATCTGCAATTTCCGATGCGTTCACAGACGAAAGCGAAGACGTCATGTCCCGGCTCACCAGCGGACGTTCGGCAACAACCGTTACCTCTTCACCTGCATCGAGGACGGTAGCCTGCAGTGCGATTTTAAGCGGCGTGGTCATATCGATGGAAACGCGAACATTCTGCAGAACGTGTACCTTGTATCCCATCATCGAAGCCCGCAAAGTATAGACACCGGGTGGAATGTTGAGGATAATAAAGTTACCGTCCAAATCAGAAGCCGCCCCCATTGTTGTTCCATCAATAATGACGTTTACACCGGGGAGACCTTCTCCGGATTCGGCGTCAGACACCTTGCCGGATATCTTTCCGGTCGTGCCGCCATACAGTAAAACCCCGTGTAAGGACAGCAAAACAACAGCAACCAGCAGTGCAAATTTGACTTTCATCACTCTCTCCTCACTTTTAATTATGTTATATGTTTAATGATTATGCTTTTCACTTCAATGCAAATGAGTGATCCGGTTGATTATCCGTGTAATTAATGTTCGCGAGACTTAAAACTGTGTTTTTCAAACATTGAGATAACATCCGGTGATATTGAGATAAAATAACTAACCATGTCATCAAATTTTCAGATGTGTCCGAGCAAAGATGCTGTGCAGGTCTATATATATCACGGAAAAGAATAACTTTTATTAGTAGGTGCGTACCACGACGCCGAAAAGAAGTAACTTTTTTACACCGGTTCAAAAATAAATAAAGTTTCAATGATATACTCTGTAACAACTGAACCATACACAAAGCCATACAGGGGGGTTCGTAACGATATCACACTCATTCAAAGATTGCCGCTTGTTTCAGTTTCTCCTGTACACCGGAAAGTCAGGAGACCTCCTTACTATGAGCAAAATTTGAATATAAATTAGTTTGAACAAAGTATAAAAAGTATCGATAAATGTCAAGGCTAATTTTTTCGAAAATGTTAAGTAGTTTTCCTTTTTAAGCTGAGTCGGCCTGATTAGGCTGCTTTTATCTTGTGAACTATTATGAGATAAAGTGAAATCACTTGGTATTTATATGAACGAGTTTTGATAAAAAGCCACATCACTCAGCGACCGGCGGCTTCACCACTGAATCAGCAAGTGTTTGGGTGGTCACAAAAAAGAAAGCGGGTGAAGCGACCGGATACGGTGCGCCCGGTTGCATGGCGAACAGATTCACACGGGTTAATTCTATACTATCCAATGCGGCTTCATCAATGATCATTTGATCATTGTACTTTTTCCACAGATCATCGAGATAACCATCAAAAAATCGATTCATGGCCAGATTGCTCGATGTATCGATATCATCGCGCTGCTTTGCAGATTTAAGAACCTGATTGCGGAAATCGATGGCGACTGTTGCATCAATCCACATAGATTTTATACGTTTCACCTCGGGATCCTGGTCCAGTTTTTGTTTATAGGCTTCTTTGGTTAAAAATACATCCCTGACCAGATCGACGACAGCCAGGCGGAACTTTTCGCGCCACGGTAAATTTTCAAATTGCTGCGGCCTGTATACCAGTGGATGGGACATAAGCGCCTGGCGGAAATCACCTACGGTCCACAATTCGCCATCCAGCTCAAAAAACGGCAAATCCAATATATCCTCTTCATCCATCAACTGTCCGGCAGTCATCCCGCCTTCGTCACCCTGCCAGAACGCCTTTAAAATTGCATTCTTCTCTCGTGCTTCCTGGGCCTGTTCGACACGATAAAAAAGATCCGCCAGCATTTTAAATGTTTCCGGATTAAATTCAATCCTTTTCCCCTTCATGACCTCTTTAACATACTGCCACCATCGAGTGTGAGCCTGATTTTGTGCCAGCTTTTCTTTGACTTGTTGATATCGAATCGCTGCATCAAAACCGATAGCCGGGACGATTCGGTAATCCGCCACTCGCATAATGATCCAATTTGCATCATCCACCTGGATAGGGCCCAGCACCGTTCCAGTATCAAGTGGAGCGGAAAAAAGTGCTTCATGGATGCGCTGATCGTCGGGGTCTCGAAATTTCACCGTATGCTTTGGCCTTTTGGCTTTATCACCCAATTGGGTAAAAAGATAGGCAGCGGAATCCGGTGAGGACTTAATCTTTGCCGATAGCTCCTGTCCCAGCTTGTTATTGTGGATCGAATAAAATTCCACATCATACTCACGGCTGGCGAGCTGGTAGGCTTTTTTGATATCACTGCTATCCAATTCCACCTTATCAATAGCCTGCTTATAGTACAGCCGCTCCCGCATGGTCTGTTCCTGGATACCTTTTATAAATGCCTGAAAACCTTTACTTTGCGCCACGCGATTACTATCACCGGCCTCCATGGCAAACATCTTTTCATAAATTAGATTTTTCAAGAGGGTCTTTTTATAGGTTTTGCGGTCCTGTGCCGGTATATCAGGCCGAACGGTCAATTCGGTTCTTCGGCGGAACTCATCTACAGAA
Source organism: Candidatus Zhuqueibacterota bacterium (assembly GCA_016931775.1). GTDB lineage: Bacteria > Zhuqueibacterota > Zhuqueibacteria > Residuimicrobiales > JAFGEC01 > JAFGEC01. Next base: position 8,610 of record JAFGEC010000549.1, read on the forward strand.
ATTGTGCGGTCTCCAACCGTTACCAGAATTTTTTCCTCAACTGGCACATTTTTTGCACATTGAAAAAGCAGAAAAAATAATATGATAGATAAAAGACGGTATTTTGAAATCAATTCTCCTCCAGTTCAAATATTTTTCATAAAAACATAACGTAAAAAATCATTTCATAAATGTCAAGTACAAAAGAAAAGAACACATTATGAATACAACGGAAATCGTAAAAGAACTTGCCGTACGGCAACAATTGACTCAAAAAGAGGCCCGAAGCAGACTGGACAGCACATTTGCTGTCTTTAAAAGGATATTCGGTAAAAGTGACGGTTTTGCTCTGCCGGGATTTGGCTCTTTTAGAGTTCGTAAGCGCAACAAACGCAAATCGTTCAATCCTCAAAAACGCCAGTTCATGCAATTACCGCCCAAAACGATCCTCAGTTTTCGTCCGGCTGCCACATTAAAGAAAAAAATGAAATAAGAGGAAGGATAATGGATAAAAAATTGACATTAAAACAACTGGTCTCTTTGGTGTCCAGGTCAGATGGCGTTTCTCAGACTGAAGCTAAAAGGTTTTTGAAAGAATTAACACAAATCATACAGCAGGGACTACAGCGCGACGGCCTGGTTCGTGTTGCCGGATTGGGAATATTTAAATTAAAGTGGGTCAAGGCGCGCACCATGCGGAACATTCAGACAGGAGAAGACCTTTTTATACCGGGGCATAATCGCATCTATTTCAAGCCGGAAAAAGAGTTGAGAGATTTTGTCAACAGACGCTACGCGGACTTGGTACCCAGACTCATCGGCAAACCGAAACCACCGCCGCTACTGTTAAAAGCCAATGAGAACCTGCTTGAAGATCCGGATATGATTCCGGTTGGGATAGAGCTTCGCATCCCGCAATTGGAAGGTACAGAGATTCAACTTACACATAACGATTCATTGAATATTTCCCAGGGATACGAGCAGGCTTTTCTAGCCTATAAATTTACGGGAAAGGAGACAGTGCAGGATTTTAAAAAGGTGGCAGATACTTTCAGGCCGGAATAATTATTCTTTGATAATATTAATCTTAACAACGAGAATCCTGGTCGAATCGGCGCGCAAAATCTCAAACCGATAATTGCCAAGGAGTATAATCTCAAATTCCTTGGGTATATAACCCAAATAATTCTCCAGATAGCCGGCTAATGTGGTATAGTCACCTGTAGGAATCTGAAGATGGTACCGTTCAACCAGTGTGTCAATTTCGGTTCGGCCGTTTGCGATAATGGCCCCGTTTTTCAGCATTTTTACATATGATTCTTCCAAATCGAACTCGTCATAGACACTGCCGATAATTTTTTCCAAAATATCCTCAACCGTTACCAGACCGGCAGTGCCTCCGTGCTCATCCACCACAACCGCAATGCTGATACGCCGGTCACGAAGCTTTTGTAATGCATCCACCACGTACATATTCTCAGGGAAAATAACCGGTTCGCGAACAATTTTCTTGATGTTTTTCCCGCCGTTTAATAAATCCAGCACATACAAAAAGCCGATAATATGATCGATGTTATCCTTATAAACAAGAATACGTGACAATCCTGTCTTACTAAACAACCGTTGAATTTCCGGAAACGGTGTCTTCATTTCGATGCCCACAATATCGGTTCTGGGAATCATTACCTTGGAAATTTTTTTTTCGCTTATTTGCAGTGTTCTTTTTAGGAGCAACTGTTCATACCGGTGAAAAACACCAAAACTGCTGTATTCACGAACAAGAATGGGTAGATCATGTCTTTTGAAAAATGTGGTCACTGTATCAGTACCGCCGCCAAACACTTTAACGACAAACTCGGAAACCCATTCGGCCAGTTTGATGAGTGGATAGAGTAAAATATAAAAAAATACAACGATAGACGGTATATAGTGTAACAATCGATTTGGAATCTGCTGGGCGATATATTTGGGAAATATCTCACCGAACAGCAGCAGTAATCCGGCGGTAAATAAAGGCAGCAGCGATTCAGGAAGATAAGGTGTGAAAACCAGAACAGCGAGAGTGGAACAGGTAACCATCACGACGTTGTTGCCCACCAGCGTTACAATTAGAAATTTTTCTGCATTTAAAAAAAGCGACTTTTCTAATAATTTGCCGTTTTGTTCCCGGGAACGCAGGAAAAATTTTAGCCGGTTTGCTGACACATATGAGGTTTCCGAGCCCGAGAAAAACGCGCTAAGCACTAACGTAAAAAGAAAGAGCGCAAATCCCAGCATCACTCACCTTCTCCCTTTGCTGTAAAAATCACATTATCCGAAGAACCATTGCGAACAAATTCCGTAAATGGCGCGACAAAATCTTTGCGGACAGAAACAATAAATCGAATACCGGATTCAAAACTGGACTCGACAATCTGCACACGGAATTTCTGTACTGCGGTCTCGACAAGGTGCAGCAGAGAATATGAAAATTGCAAATCAAGCTGTTCCGTTAAATAAGTGGTCACAATTTCAGCTTTATCCAGTGTTTGAGCGGCAACGCCTCCGTAAGCGCGAATCAATCCGCCTGTGCCCAGTTTTGTACCGCCAAAGTACCTCACCACGATAACAATGAGCTGAGAAAGCCGGCGTGATGTAATAGCCTGCAATATTGGCTTTCCCGCCGTTCCGGAAGGTTCGCCGTCATCATTAAAACGGAAAATTTTTTCCGAACCGGATCCGATGCTGTAGGCATAACAATGGTGTGTGGCGTCAAAATACTTTACCCGTACATTTTGAATAACGCTCTCGGCCAGATGTTTACTGCTAACCGGCTCCGCAAGGCAAAGAAATTTTGAACCTTTTTCTTTGAGAAGATGTTCAACAGGATTCTGGATGGTTCGAAGCGCAAACTGTGTCATACCAATGACTATTCAGATAAAAACATCGTTTACTCATACGGATATCTAAGAGGACAGGGGCCGCACCTTTTCTTTAAAAAAAAGGTGCGGTTTACCCCAACCGTTTAATTATTCATCAATATATCAATGCTGGCGAGCGCTTTCCTTAATCAAATGACGGGCAATAACATTACGCTGGATCTGACTGGTACCCTCATAAATTTGAGTAATCTTTGCATCGCGCATAAATTTTTCCACCGGATAATCCTTCATGTAGCCATAGCCGCCAAATATCTGCACAGCATCCGTGGTCACCTTCATGGCTACTTCGGAGGCGTAAAGTTTTGCCATTGCGGATTCTTTACCGACATCCTTGGCACCGCTGTCGATCATTTTTGCCGCTGCATAGACCAAGGCACGGGCGGCTTCAATTTGTGTAGCCATATCCGCAAGCATCCACTGAAGGCCCTGAAAGGAAGAAATACTGGTTCCGAATTGCACACGTTCTCTGGCATATTTCACCGCGTGATCAAAAGCGCCCTGGGCAATTCCTAAAGCCTGGGCGGCGACACCGGGCCGGGATTTATCCAAAGTTTTCATAGCGACCATAAAACCTTGGCCTTCTTTTCCAAGCAAGTTTTGTTTGGGAATCCGGCAATCCTGAAAAACCACCTCGCTGGTTGCCGAGGCACGAATTCCCATCTTGTCCTCTTTTTTCCCAAATATCAGACCTTCTGTGCCTTTTTCGACGACGAATGCTGAAGCCCCGCGGCTGCCTTTTTCAGGATTGGTTATGGCGATAACACTATAATAATTGGCGACCTCACCGTTCGTAATAAAATGTTTGGTTCCATTTAAAATAAAATGATCCCCATCGGGCTTTGCAGTCGTCTGCATGGCGCCGGCATCGGAACCGGCTTCCGGTTCGGTGAGACAGAAAGCTGCCAGAGATTCTCCGGCTGCCAGGGACGGCAGATATCGTTGTTTCTGTTCGTCGTTTCCGGCAATAAGAATGGGAAATGTCCCCAGGGCTGTGCCGGCGAGAGCCAGGGCAATACCTCCACAGGCTGTGGATAAAGCTTCAGTGACCAGCGCCAGATCCAAAACACCGCCGCCTAGTCCATCGTATTCTTCCGGAATCCACAACCTGAAAAAATCCATACGTGCCATTTCTTTGACGATCGGCCAGGGGAACTCACCCTTTTGATCATATTCTCCGGCAACGGGTGCGATTTTTTCACGGGCAAAATCGATTGCCAATTGATACAGTTCACGTTGTTCTTCTGTTAAGAAATAATCCATTGTTTACCCTCTCAAATCACATTTAACATTAAAAGAGTTTCTTTTGCAGCCTTTTGTTCTGCCTTTTTTTTTGAAAATCCTTTTCCAATACCGATTTTTTGACTGTTTATAATGACACAAATGGTAAACAGTTTCTCATGATCCGGTCCGCTTTCATCTTCCAGTTTATAAATAGGACCGCTAAGATTTTCACTCTGACAATATTCCTGCAAAAGACTTTTGTAATTTTTTAAATGGCCATCTTCCAGCACATCGGAAAGCCGCACACTGATATTCTCGTGAATGAAATTTTGAGCGGCAGACAAGCCACCATCCAGATAAATGGCACCGATAATGGCCTCCATTGCATCAGACAAAATCGACTCGCGATCGCGTCCACCGGCTCTCTCCTCAGCTTCATTCAAATAGATATAATCACCCAGTGCAAAATCGCGAGCGATTTCCGACAGAATTTTCCGGTTTACCAGTAATGATTTAAAATTGGTCAATTTACCTTCTTCGGCATTTTCGTACTTGTGAAACAGATATTCGGTCACAACCATTCCGAGCACGGAATCACCCAGCAATTCAAGCCGTTCATTGGATTGGATGCGCGGTTCGCCGGTGCACGTTAAATATGACCGGTGTTTCAAGGCCTGACGTAAGAACATTTCATTTTTAAAATGATAACCGAATTGCTCGTACAATTCAGGCAAATTGAGTTCCTGCTCCTTGACATACTTTTTCGGCAATAAAATTTTAAGGACGGAACGCCAATAACTAAAAATTCCCATAAAAATCCGACTGTTTATTCCGCATACTTTTTGAATGCAAGGCATACATTATGCCCGCCAAAGCCGAATGAATTTGAGATAGCCACTTGGACTTTATGTGGCACAGCTTTATTTGGTGTATAATTCAAATCGCATTCCGGATCCGGCGTTTCATAATTGATCGTCGGATGAACCATATTATGGTTGATGGTCATAATTGTTGCCACAGCTTCGACAGCTCCCGATGCACCCAACAGGTGACCGATCATGGATTTTGTGGAACTGATGGCAACATCTTTGGCATAGTCGCCAAACACTGTTTTAATGGCGTCCGTTTCATTTCTATCATTCGCATCGGTTGATGTACCGTGTGCGTTAATGTAATCGACCTGGTCGGGTGTCAATCCCGCTCCGGTGATGGCAATTTGCATTGCCCGTGCAGCTCCTTCACCACCGGGCGCCGGAGCTGTGATATGGTGTGCATCTGCCGTAAAACCAAAACCGATCATTTCGGCATAAATCCTGGCGTTTCTGGCTTTTGCACGGCCCAATTCTTCCAGTATCAATATGGCGGATCCCTCTGCGGGAACAAAACCATCACGGTTCAAATCAAATGGCCGACTCGCTCCCTCCGGATTATCATTCCGGGTGGAAAGGGCTTTCATAGCGTTAAAGCCAGCTACACCCATCGGAGTGAGCGGCGCTTCGCTTCCGCCGGTTACGATACAATCAGCGTGGCCGTTTCGAATATGCATAAAGGCATCACCTATTGCATGGGAAGCTGATGCACATGCAGATGTGGTCGAGTAATTGACGCCCTTAAAACCATATTTCATGGAAATGAGACCAGGGGCAATGTCCGCAATCATCATCGGAATAAAAAACGGGCTGATGCGGCTTGGACCACGCTCGAAAAGGATATTGCATTGTTTTTCATATGTCGCCATTCCACCGATGCCGGAAGCCACAACAACGCCGATACGTGTTAAATCTTCGTCGTCAAGATTCAACCTCGAATCTTCAATAGCCTGTTGAGCAGCAGCCACAGCAAACTGGGCAAAGCGGTCCCATTGTCGGGCTTCCTTCCGATCCAGATATTTTGTCGGATCAAAATCCTGGACTTGACCGGCAAATTTTGTCTCAAAATCCGTCGTGTCGAACAGAGTGATTGGTCCTACACCACTTTCACCGTTGACTAAACCGTTCCAATATGTCTCGACGGAATCACCGAGAGAAGTGATGAGACCTAACCCAGTCACCACAACTCTTTTTGGTTCCATATAAAACCTCTCTGAAATCTATCTGATTTTTGCCAAACGCTCCAAAGCGTATGTTGGACATGATATTCCAAATGCAAGCAGGCAAATAGAACAAGCGAATTAGAAACTGCTGATGTCGGAATGGGGCAGGAATTGCCCCATTCACTCAATAAATTACTCTAACCTAATTTTTCCTTAAGGTAATTAAGAGCAGCACCAACGGTGGTTAATTGTTCGGCTTCTTCATCAGGAATTTCCAAACCGAATTCCTCTTCAAAGGCCATAACCAATTCTACCGTATCCAAAGAGTCTGCGCCCAGATCGTCTATAAAGGATGCACTCTCTGTTACTTCATTTGCATCAACGCCCAACTGTTCGACGATAATTTCTTTTACCCGATCTTCTACTGCCATTAATGGTTTCCTCCTGAGGTTATTAATATTTATAACGAATTACAGAAAAACAATTCTTACATGACCATACCACCGTCTACGTTGATGACCTGACCGGTAACATAATCGGACAATTCGCTGGCCAAAAACAACACGATATTGGCCACATCATCAACCTGTCCCGCTCTTTTTAATGGAATATTGTTTAAAAATGCATCTTTGGCATTTTGGGGCAGATTTTCCGTCATTTCGGTGGCGATAAATCCCGGAGCGATTGCATTAACCTGAATATTCCGTGAACCCAGTTCCTTGGCCGTGGATTTTGTTAGTCCGATAATACCCGCCTTCGAAGCGGAATAATTGGCCTGCCCCGCGTTCCCAATGAGTCCAACGATCGAGGCCAGATTGATAATCTTACCGGACCGTTGTTTCATCATCGGCCGGATGGCGGCCTTGATACAATTAAATGTGCCTTTTAAATTCACGGCGATAACGGCATCCCACTCTTTTTCGTCCATTTTCATGATCAAATTATCCCGGGTAATTCCGGCGTTATTGACCAGAATATCGATCCGTCCGAATTTTTCCAGTGTCGCAGTCACCAATTTTTCAGCATCGGCCAAAGAAGAGACGTCTGTGCGTACCGCCAGTGCTTCGACACCGTTTTTTTTGATGTCACTCGCGGCGTCATCGACACCTTGCTGCAAAATATCGGAAAGCACGACATTACATCCTGCGGATGCCAATTTTCGCGCGATGGCAAGTCCGATTCCACGAGCTGCACCTGTTATAACGGCGGTTTTTCCTTTTAAATTATCCATAAACACTCTCAATTTAGATAATAAATTCAGAAACGTCCTTTAATGAACCGACCGAAACGGTTTCTACAGCACGGTCGATGCGCCTTACAAGGCCGCAAAGGACCTTTCCTGCGCCTATTTCTGCAAATTTTTCCACACCGTTTGTTATCATCTTTCCGACTTGTATCGTCCAAAGTACCGGTTTTAGCAGTTGTTGAGCCAGCAATTGTTTAATGATCTCCGGATCTTTGGTGGCATCTCCGGTTACATTAGAGTAAACCAAAATTCTGGGTGGTGAAAAATGTGCCATCTCCAGTGCCTTTTCAAACCTTTCGACAGCTGGCTGCATGAGCGGTGAATGGAAAGCTCCGCTTACCGGTAGTTTCACAACCCGCTTTGCGCCGGCGGAATTTGCCAGTTCCATTGCCGCCGAGACACCCTCGACAGAGCCGGAAATAACAATCTGATCGGGAGCATTAAAATTCGCCATGCCCACTATTCCACTTGCTGAAGCCTGCCGGCACAGCTTTTCCAGCGTATCGACATCCAATCCGATAATTGCAGCCATGGCGCCTTGCTGGTAAAATCCTGCCTCTTGCATCAGACTTCCGCGCAGTTTAACCAGTTGGAGGCCGGTGCTGAATGAAAAGACTCCTGCCGCAGCCAATGCCGAATATTCACCCAGACTGTGTCCTGCTACCATGTGCGGGACGATGCCTCTGGCTTCCAACAGCTTTGCCAGAATCACACTGTGTGTATATAAAGCCGGTTGAGTATATTGGGTTTGGTCAAGTTGTTCTTTTGGACCGTTAAAACACAATTCCGCAATGTCAAATCCCAATATCGAATTTGCTTCTTTATAATAATCCCGTGCCGATTGTGAGCTGTCGAACAGATCTTGTCCCATACCGACTATTTGCGAACCTTGCCCGGGAAAAATAAATGCTGTTTTCATATTTTATCTCCGCTTTTTAGTGCCATCCATTGGAACTAAAACCGCACAGCAGCAGAGCCCCATGTAAAACCAGCACCAAATGCCACCAAAACAACGGTCTGGCCGTCCCGCAGTTTTCCCTCCCTGCGGGCCTCGTCAAGAGCAATAGGGATGGATGCGGCTGATGTATTACCGTAATTTTGCACGTTCACATACACACGCGATTTAGGAACCTTCACACGGCGGCCGGTTGCATCGATGATACGCAGGTTGGCCTGGTGAGATATCACCATATCGACATCATCACTGCTCAGGTTGCAGCGCTCGATAATATGTTCTGCAGCGTCACCCATTGCGGTCACTGCTGCTTTAAAAACCTCACGACCCGCCATTTTTATATAGTGTAATCTTTGATCGACGGTCTCATGAGAAGGCGGATGTGCCGTTCCCATACCCGGCATATAGAGTAATTCGTACAGTCGGCCGTCACTTTTTGTAAAGGTTCCCAAAATACCGCGGTTACCATCCGAAGGCACAACAACAGCTGCTCCGGCACCGTCACCAAACAGCACACATGTATTGCGATCCGTATAATCGGTAATTCGCGAAAGAGTTTCACCCCCGATCACCAACACCGTCTTTGCCTTTTTTGCTACAATCAGGCTGTCGGCAATTTCGAGTCCGTAAATAAATCCCGAACACGCAGCATGAATATCCATCGCTGCTGCATTTTCAGCACCCAGCTTTTGTTGCACAAAACAAGCTGTCGAAGGAAAGCCCATATCACCGGTGATCGTTCCCACGATAATCATATCGATATCCATTACACCCAATCCTGCATCGTCCAGTGCTTCTTTCGCGGCACGAGTGCACAGATCTGATGTCAATTCGCCATCCGCAACAATATGGCGCACCTGCATTCCGGTTCTGGTTCTGATCCATTCATCAGAGGTATCCACGATCTGTTCCAAATCTTTGTTGGTCAAAGTTTTTTCAGGAATTGCGCGTCCGGTACCGATAATCATCGAATTTATATTTTCGCTCAAAACGATCTCCAGTTTTATTAAGAAATAGCCAGTTGCTCGACACCTTTAAGAATATGCCCTGCGACGTTTTCTACAACCGTTTTATGTGCTGCCAATATGGCGTTTTTTATAGCCCGCGGTGTCGACCGGCCATGTGCAATAATACAGTAACCTTGAACACCCAACAGGGGCGCACCTCCATATTCCTGATAATCGAAAGCTTTTCGGATGCCCTCAAAGGTCGGTTTCATCAACAACGCCCCGATTTTTGAAAACAGATATTTCCGAATGAAAATGCGCATATTGGCCTTGAAAAAGCCATGAAAACTTTCAGCAAATTTTAACAATACATTGCCAACAAAACCATCACAAACGACGATATCAACATTACCCCTTACAATATCTCCACCTTCGATGTTCCCGATAAAATTGATATTACTGTTCCTGAACATTTCATGGGCTTTCAGGGTAACCTCATTGCCTTTCACGGATTCATGTCCCACGCTTAATAGCCCCACCGACGGTTGTTCTTTATTAAAAACATGCGAATAAAAAATACTACCCATAATTCCAAATTGCAATAAATCACCGGGACGACTATCCACATTGGCACCGACGTCAAGGAGCAGTGTTTTGCCCGTCTCCGAAGGTACCAGCATACCGATTGCGGGACGACGGATACTTTGTATACGTTTTAGTTGCATGAGTGCAGTTGCCATAACAGCTCCTGTATTGCCTGCACTAACGACGGCACTGACATTGTTATCCTTGTGCAGGCGAAATGCAACGGCTATTGACGATTCTTTTTGTTTTAAAGCCTGGGATGGTTGGGCGTCCATGGCAACAGCATCGGCAGCGTGTACAATTGAAAAAGGCAAATCGATAATCCGAAAATGCCTGGCGATTTCTTTTTCAATTAAATTCTGATCACCTACCAATACGACTTCAAATCGACCTTTTGATATTCGAGCCGCTTCAATTCCACCGTGAACGACATCATGCGGTGCATTATCCCCCCCCATGGCATCTAAAGCAATTTTTATCAAATTCACTCTCCGGAAAAATTTTTGTGCGTCATGTTCACTGTATAATACAATTTAAACGCACCATGGCGGGAACAAACTATTCTCTCGGGAGAAATATTGAACGGCCTTTGTAGTAACCACAACTGGGACATGCACGGTGCGGTAACTTTGGTTGATGACAATTGGTACATTCCGCAACGGTCGGTGTCGAGGCTGTCCAATTAGCACGTCTTTTGTCTCTTCTCGATCGTGAAATCTTTCTTTTCGGTAATGCCATAACATCCTCAATTAATATTATTATTCTCTTTGAGCTTTTTTAAAACGTCCCATCTGGGATCCGTTTTTTTCACTTTACAGTGACATTTTTTTACGTTCAAATTTGTACCGCAGCTGGGACATAACCCCCGGCAATCAGGACGGCACAACAGTTTTTGCGGTATACCCAGTACAAGGGCTTGATGTAATGAAAGCGATAGATCGACTGTATCCGACTTGTCCTTAATAAAATATACGTCATCTTCATCAGCACTCAATTGAGTGTCGCGCGTACAAACAATACGAACGTTTTCATCAATGGGTTGCAGGAGGTCTTCAAGGCAACGGTCACATACTGCACTTATCCGGGTTTTAAAATTCATTCTGATATAAATATTGTCAGCAACCCTATTTATATCCATATGAACCTCAATCGGATAATTAAAACCCTTCAAATCCAGATCCACAGGTGACACCGTCCGCTTTGTTTGCGACGATCCCTGCTTTATTTCCGCAATGTTTAAGGTTAACACTAAATTAATCCTAAGTCGGCCGGAAATTTAGCAATAATACGACTAATAGTCAAGACAAAAATGCCATTATAACATGAATTCAGTTCATTTTGCGTTAAAAATGTACATTTTATTCATAATTTCGTATTTTTTGACATTTAATGTTGAATATTATGAATAATTTCAGATTCACTGAAAAAATAACCGATCTCCTGTTGCGCGCTTTTTACTGAGTCGGAGCCATGTACCACATTTCGGCGAACGTTCACTGCGTACAAATACCGTATTGTCCCTTCTGCGGCTTCGGCCGGATCGGTAGATCCCATGAGCTGACGCCAATCCTGAACGGCATTTTCTTTTTCGAGCACAGCCACGACACATGGTGCTTCACCCATAAATTTTAATAACGGTTCATAAAAATCTTTTCCCTTGTGCATTTTATAAAACCCCTCGGCCAGAGGCAGTGTCATTCTGATCATTTTCAATCCAATGATCGCAAAACCATTTTCCTCAATTATCGTAATCACTTTACCAAACAGATTCCTCAATAAACAATCAGGTTTAAAAATTACACAAGTTCTTTCCATATTGATTCCTTTTTAAAATGATGTTAGATATTTTTTACCCTCCTGTAATCCAACTTGAAAGGCTTGAAGATTAATTTCCTCCGTTCCCTTGGGCACACGTGCTTCTATGGCCGATTTCAGTGCATCTTCGGTTACCACATCGACGATTCCTGCGATAATCCCCAGCGCGACAATATTGGCAAACAACGGCTTGCCGACCTTTTGCCGTGCCAGTTCGATGATGGGAACCTGAAATATTTTAAAATTCCCCTCCGGAATAGTTTGCACAGCGGCGGCATCCACAATAACAACACCACCCTCCTTTACGTCTGCATAATAACGGTCGCAGGCTTCCTGTGTTAACGCCAGCAGCAGATCAATAGATACAGCTTTGGGATAGTCAATCTCATCATCCGAAACAATGACTTCAGACCGGCTGGATCCACCCCGAGCTTCAGGGCCGTAGGATTGGCTTTGAGTCGCATTCAAGCCGTCGTATATAGCGGCGGCTTCGGCAAAAATCTTGCCCGCGAGCACCAATCCCTGGCCTCCCTCTCCACTAAAACGTATCTCATAACGAAAACTCATATATGCCTCTTTTTACTTTTACAATCCCGATCGACATCGTTCGATCAATTTCCTATATTGCTTGCTGCATTCCGGCCTGTCAATATTCACCAATTCCCCAATCACCGTTTTCCCTTCCAACTCCCGCTCGCTCATACGCTCTGCTCTGGCACTGGTCACACAGTTATCCTTCTGTTCATTCATCATATCGATAATCGTGCCGCTTTTATTACGACGGCCGAAGGCAGTAGGACAGGGTGACAGGACTTCAACAACGGAAAATCCGTTTTTGAGTATCGCTTTTTTAATCAGCTTTTCCAACATGACAGTATGGTAGACAGTACCACGTGCCACAAAGGAGGCACCGGCAGCCTGGGCCAGACCGGAAATATTAAAAGTATTTTCCATGTTTCCGAACGGTGCCGTGCTGGCCAACATGCCAACAGGAGTTGTAGGTGATACCTGACCACCGGTCATCCCGTAAATAAAATTGTTAAATATAATAACCGTCAGGTCGATGTTGCGGCGGGCGGCATGAATGTAATGATTACCGCCGATAGCCGTGGCGTCGCCGTCTCCCGTTATCACAATCACATTCAACTCCGGTTTCGCCATTTTGATCCCTGTGGCAAAAGTAATGGCACGGCCATGGGTTGTGTGCAGTGTATTGCAGTCGACATACCCCGTTAACCGGCTGGAACAGCCGATGCCGGAAACCATACATACATTCTCTTTTTCCAAACCAATGGAATCAATCGCCCGAAGCAGGGCCTTTAAAACGATACCGTCGCCGCACCCGGAACACCAGACAAGCGGAAATTTATTTTTGCGGATGTATTTTTCATACTCAAACATTGAGCCCATCCTTGATTTTTTGACAAATGAATTCGGGATTGATCGGCTCGCCGTTTATCTGCCTGATGCCGAAAATAGTCGCATCGCCATGGGCTGCTGCTTCTACCTCCCGGGCGATTTGTCCCATGTTCATTTCAACCACATACCATTTACCGATGTTTTTTGTCCATTTCTCTACTTTCACGTTTGCAAACGGCCAAATGGTTATCAACCGCAACATACCGACGCGTACACCTTGTGCACGAAGTTGACGGATAGCATGGCGGCATGAGCGAGCAGAAGAGCCATATGAGATAATGCCGATTTCAGCATCTTCCAGTAAAAACTCTTCAACCTGTACAATATCATCCCGGTTTCTGATGATCTTGTCCTGGAGGCGGAACAGCAGCTTTTCAATTTCCACCGGATCGTTTGTCGGGAATCCGGTCTCATCATGAGCCAAGCCGGTAACGTGATAACGATAGCCGGAACCAAAAGGCGCCATAGGGGGAATAAGATTTTGGGTATAACGGTATGGTAGATACGCCTCGGGTGCTTCTTGTGGTATAATTCGATCGATAATGACTCGTACAGCCGTATCCGAAAGTACAACCTTTTCACTTACATGCGCCAGTATCTCATCCAGCAATAAAATAACCGGTGTACGGTACTTTTCAGCCAGATTAAAAGCCCGTATCGTCAAATCGAAAATTTCAATGACACTATAAGGCGCCAGCGCGATGATTTGATGATCGCCGTGGGTACCCCATCGTGCCTGCATCACATCGCCCTGTGACGGAAGTGTAGGCAATCCCGTACTCGGTCCTCCGCGCATTACATTCACAATAACGCAAGGTACCTCGGCCATAATCGCATAGCCGATATTTTCCTGCATGAGGGAAAATCCCGGCCCGCTTGTTGCAGTCATGGCTTTTGCTCCAGTAAGGGATGCACCGATAACCGCACCAATAGAGGCCAATTCATCCTCCATTTGTATAAAAACACCCTCGGCACAGGGCAGCAGTTCCGCCAATTCTTCGGCGATTTCTGAGGACGGTGTAATAGGATAACCGGCAAAAAACGACAATCCCGCCGCCAAAGCTCCTTCGGCGCACGCTTCGTTGCCTGTCATGACTCTGATTACATTCATTTTTCACTCTTGTCGTATAAAACGGTTATGGCAAAATCCGGACAGCGGATCTCGCAAAGTTCGCACGCCGTACATTTGGTTATATCTTTTACATAAGCCTTGCCGTTCCGCATTGCCAAAACATCCGTGGGGCAATATTCCACACAGATAACACAGCCCTTGCACCATTCCGTTTTTATATGTATTTTAACATTGCTTTTCCCGGCCATTGAGCACCTCGGCTATATAACTTTTAAAACATCACGCAGTGTCGGGCTGCCGATTTCATCCAGTTCATAATACACGCGTGTGAACGGCTTATTGATTTTCAGGATCCGGCTTAAATCGATGGGTGTTCCGATCACCACGGAGTCGCAATCGGCAGCGTTAATCGTCGCTTGTAAATCAGCAATCTGCCGATCCCCATACCCCATGGCGGGCAGCAGTTTTCCGATGCCGGGGTACTTTTGGAAGGTTTGAACCAGCGAGCCCTTTAAAAACGGTCTTGGATCAACAATTTCCGCTGCGCCGTATTTACCGGCGGCGATGACACCCGCACCAAACTTCATTTCTCCGTGGGTCAGCGTGGGCCCGTCTTCGATGACCAGCACCCGTTTACCGGTTATATTTTCCGCATTAGTGACAGAGATGGGAGAGGCCGCTTCTATAATCCTGGCCGATGGATTGACCTGAAATATATTCTTTCGCACCCTTTCGATATTTTGAAAATCAGCCTCTACCATTTTATTCATAACCACATAGTCCGCCATTCGCAGATTTGTTTCACCGGGATAATAGGTGATCTCATGTCCCGGCCGTAACGGATCGACGACGACGAATAGGAGCGTCGGTTGATAAAAAGGTGTATCATTGTTGCCGCCGTCCCACAAGATGACATCGGCTTCCTGCTCGGCTTGCTGAAGAATGGCGCCGTAATCTACGCCGGCATACACAACCGAGCCGGTGATAATGTGTGGTTCGTATTCTTCCATCTCTTCGATTGTACACTGCTGGCGCTCCATATCCTCAATCGCAGCAAAACGCTGCACTTTTTGACGCGTGAGGTCTCCGTAGGGCATGGGGTGGCGAACGACCACAACTTTATAATTTTTTTGTTTCAGAATTGCAGCGATTTTTCGTGTGGTTTGGCTTTTTCCGCAACCTGTTCGTACGGCACACACGGCCACCACAGGCACCTTTGACTTGAGCATGGTTTGTTTGGTACCGAGCAGGCAAAACGTTGCGCCCGACGCATTGACGAGGGATGCCTGATGCATGACATAGTCATGCATCACATCGCTGTAAGAAAAATAAACCTGATCGATATGTTCTTCTTTAATCAGCCGCGGCAGTTCAAATTCGGCGATAATAGGTATACCTTCAGGGTATAACGATCCTGCCAATTCGGGAGGGTATTTTCTCCCGTCAATATTTGGAATCTGGGTGGCCGTAAAAGCGACGACCTGATATTCTTTATTCCCGCGGAAACAGGTATTAAAATTGTGAAAATCCCTTCCTGCAGCACCCATGATAACGACCCTTTTAAAAGCCATGTAACCTCCTGTTCGTGTTTTCACGTTGTTTGAAAAAAAAGTACATCAACAAGGAAGTTACGACTCACCGGAATCCGGTGAATTGGGTCCATACACGGACGAAAAGATAAATATTCACAATACAATTTTGAGTATCAAGACCTAAGGTCTTGAATAAACCAAAAAAGGCAGAGAATCTGATCTGCCTTTTCAATATACTGCTGTTGCGAAATGTTTTTGCATAGAGCATTGTAATGTCAACAATTCCTCTTTGACAAATTTATATTCCTTGAGCGAAAACACCTTTTGACGAATAGTGGAGGCGTTTGGTATTCCTTTAACATACCAGGATATATGCTTTCGTGCCAGGAGCAAACCTCGCCGTTCACCAAAAAAATCAACCAGCCTTTCAATATGATCGAGACAAATTTCTATTTTATTATTGTCCGGCGGTTCGTCAAGCAGGGTACCGTCTTTAAAATACCGTTTAATATGAGAAAAAATCCACGGCCGTCCACGGGTTGCACGACCAGCCATTACGGCATCACAACCGGTTTCCAACATCCGTTCAGCATCGTTTACACTTTGAATATCGCCATTGCCGATAACAGGTATATTTACGGCATCTTTTACATCTTTAATGACGCGCCAATCTGCAGAACCTTTAAATTGCTGTTTTTGGGTTCGGGGATGTATTGCAATAAAGGCCACTCCCGAACTTGCCAAAATTTTTGCAATACTCACTGCATTATTTTGGCTCCATCCGCTGCGAATCTTGGCGCTTACCGGTACCCGACTTTTTTTAACGACGGCAGCGGCAATACGGCCAAGTTTTACCAAGTCCTGAAGCAGTGCGGAGCCACCGCCGCGTTTTACCACCTTTTTTGCCGGGCAACCCATATTGAGATCGATAAAATCCGGTTGCAGGTCGTTCACGATATCGGTGGCGGCAGCAAGGATTTCCGCATCAGCGCCGAAAAGTTGAATACCCACCGGACGCTGTTGTTGGGAAAACCGGACAATTTCAAATGTTTTTTTATGATCCCTGATAAGCGCATCAGCGCTTGCCATTTCTGTGTATATAATATCAGCGCCGTACTTTTTACACACCTCACGGTACACAAAATCCGTCCATCCGGCCATCGGCGCTAAAATAACGGGATATTTTTTATCACAACCTGCAATTATCACGGGCGAAATATAATAGTTTTCAAACAGGAAAGCAAGGATTTCTTTTTTCCTTTGCCCGGAAAACAGCAGATAACGAAATACAATTACTTTGAAGGGGTACAAGTACCCGCATGCAGATTCAAATAACTTTTCTTCATTCTCGCTCAAATCCTTGTTTGTTTATTTGATACTATTTCATCACTACCATTTTGAGTGTTCTGCTATAGGTTCCTGCTTCCAGCCTGTAAAAGTAAATGCCGCTGGACAGATTGCTGCCACTAAAAATGGCGCTATAGAATCCGGGCTGCTTAACTTCATCCACCAGCGTAACAACTTCTCTGCCCAGAACATCGTAAATGATCAAACGGACTTTGGCCATCGACACGATGGAATAAGATATAACCGTCTCCGGATTGAACGGATTTGGATAGTTCTGTGATAAATTAAAATCCTCTACGACCGGAATCTCCTGCTCACCAGCCACTTCGACTTTGATGACACCGGATGGATCGAACCAGGATTCATGGGCGTTCTGCTGGCCGGTGATGGCATTTTTTGCGACAAATTTCAATTTGTTATCGGATAAAAATCTTACCTGGCCGTGCAGTCGCGGATCGCTCCAGACCTCATCCTGCAGGACGGCCGCCCATTCGATGGAAGCCTCTCTGTAATTTGAATCGTTGTCGTGATTCATGATGGCCATACCAAAAACATTATTAATGACGGGAGTGATCGGCCCGCGGCCTTCAACCTGGATGTCCTGCCATTTGACACGCAGTTCAAGGATATAGCCGTTGGCTGTTTTTGCGCGGGCAAAATCACCATCGGGGGGATTCGATACTCCGGAATAATATCCCGGATCAACATCTTCTTTTGCCAATGCGGATAGACTCACATCCACAACACCCGTGGTGGCAGCCTTGCCCGGATCCGGATCAATTTTCAGCTCCATCTTATCGACTTGCCAGTGTTCGACATGATTGCCGGACACGACATCGTCCGCAACCTCCTCATACACATAAAGATATGTTTGATCCCATGCCGCCCAGAAAAGTGCCGACAGGTCTTTATTGTTCACCGGTGCACCATTGTTATTAAAAGCCCGTGCCGGTATATAAATGTGGCCATCGCCATTTCCCGCCAGTGAATGATAAAACGGATCTTTCCGGCCGTCGATTCTGATATAAAACGGCGTTCCGTCGTAGGGCACGGGATTGGTTTTACCGGTCACGTTGTTGGTCGGAGTAAACTGCAATTTGTTTTTTCCTGAAAATTTGACCGTTCCCGTATATTTGGCGGTATTCCATACCCTGTCTGACAGCACCGCAGCCCACTGAATCGAAGCCTGGCGAAAATTTCTGTCATTGTCGTGCTGGTTGATCGCCAAGCCGAAAATTTTGTTAACCGAAGGTGAAATTTTCTCATCGCCGATTGTCATCGCTCCCCATTTGATGGCCAGTTCCAAAACATAACCGCCAGGTATCGTCGTGCGCACCCACTGTTTCTGTGCATCGGGAATGCCGTCTAAATTGTCTTGAAGGACAACACCCGGTGTTTCCAGCCCCAGTGCCGTGAGACGGGTTTCAAACAGCGATGTCTGGGTGCTGTCTGTCGGCTGGGGATCGATCTTTAATTCAATCTCGTCATCTTCCCAGACATTCGCGCCGTTTCCGCGCAGTGTGTCGTCCCTGACCTCTTCATAGAGATAAAACCAGTCTTTGTCCCAAGCCGTCCAAATTTTGGCCGAAAGATCAGCATCGCTTGTGGGGATGCCGTTATCGTTAAAGGCGTAAGATTTAATCTGAAGGTAGCCATCCGCCGGGGAGGTCAAGGAGTGATAGAAAGGATCTTTTCTGCCGTCAATTCTCATGTAGAACGGCGTGCCGTCGTAGGGTACGGGATTGGTTTTCCCTGTCACATTGTTGGTCGGGGTAAATTGCAGCTTATTATCGGCCAGAAATTTGACCGTTCCCGTATATTTAGCGGTATTCCACACCCTGTCTAACAGGACCGCAGCCCACTGTACTGTAGCCTGACGGTAATTTCTGTCATTGTCGTGCTGGTTGATCGCCAAGCCGAAAATTTTATTGACCGCAGGTGATATTTTTTCACCGCCGATTGACATCGCATCCCATTTGATGGCCAGTTCCAACGCATAACCGCCCGGTATTATCGTGCGCACCCACTGTTTCTGCGCATCGGGAATGCCGTCTAAATTGTCTTCAAGGATAACACCAGGCGATTCCAGCCCCAGTGCCGTGAGACGGGTTTCAAATAACGATGTCTTGGTGCTGTCTGTCGGCTGAGGATCGATCTTTAATTCAATTTCATCCTCTTCCCAGACATTCGCGCCGTCTCCGCGCAATGTGTCGTCCTTGACCTCTTCATAGAGATAAAACCAGTCTTTATCCCATGCGGTCCAGATGTTGGCAGAAAGATCGGCATCGCTTGTGGGGATGCCGTTATCGTTAAAGGCGTAGGATTTAATCTGAAGATAGCCGTCTTTCGGACCTGTCAATTGATTGAAAAACTCGTCCTTGAGACCATCGACAACGATGAGAACGGATTCGGTCATTCCTTTGCCAGACAAACCGATTACAAAGGGATTTTCATCCGGATCATTGCTCTGGATTCTGAGAGAGGCATTTTTATTGCCGGCGCTGGCCGGAGTGAATCGAATCACAATATTACGAGTAGCACCGGGTGTTAGAGTAAAAGACCCGCCGCCGCTTCTGATATTGAACTCCGATGCATTCATCCCGGTAATGGTCGTGGAGGAAATATTGAGATTGGCGTTACCGGTATTGGAAATAACTGTTGTCTTCTCCTGCCATCCGCCCACAGTGACGGTTCCATGGTTCAATGAATTCGGATTGGCGTGAATATCCGGTTCTTTTATCACGGCAGGTGTTGCCGGTATAATCGTGGCATAGGCGAACGGGCCATAACTCCATCCATAACCGGTTGTATAGGGCTTAAGTTTGAGAGCAGTCTGCTGCGGCCAGGCACCATCAAAATCCGAGACAGCGCCATTCCACACATAGGCGAGCATGCCTATCTTTTGATCAACATCCGTATCCAAAAAGCTCGCTGCAAGATCAATGGCCACTTCATATTGCACATTCCCGGAAGCAGCGGATATTTTCTGGGTCACACCGGTTGGGGTCGACCAGCTGGTGCCATGTATATTATCAGGCCACCAGCCCCAAACGCTAAGAAAGGCATTGAGCGATGATGTCGTCGTGTTGTTATAATACGCCTGTAAAAGACCTTCATTCGTCGGCAATGCTCCCGGCCATTCGTGATCAAAATTGCTGTCAAAAAACATCCCAAAGGTGTCATCGGAATTCAATGTATGGTCAAGACCGTCATTTACAGCGAGATAAAGGTTCGAAGCATCGTTCATGACATACAATGTCACTGTCCCGCTTTTGCCGGGATAGGTGATGGATTTCGTCACCGCGCTGTTCCATTCGCTCGCGCCGATCACACCATCCAGTACCGGGGGTGTCGACACGGCCACTGATTCAATCCGGTAGCCAAACTCTTTCGACTTGGCATTTACCACACCGCTGGGCGCACTTTCACCTTCCGTGTAAACAGCTGTCACGCGATAGTATCTTACTTGATTTATTCCGGCGTTCAAGTCAAGGAAATACCGCCGGCTTATTTGATTGGCGATTTTGGTAAAAGGGCCACCGGCAGAGTTACTTCGATAAACGTTATAGCCTAAAAAAGCCGCAGGCATGAGGGCCTGAGCGGACGGTTCTTCTTCAGAAGTAACAGCGATCGACCGCCGATCCGGAGTCAACAACTCTTCGATCTTGGAAGCGGTGTTTTGTATTTGTGGCGGATTTTCACCATGGATTTCAGTCAATTTTTGAATGGGTGAACGGGAACGAACCGTTCCAGGGGGAGGATTCCAGGCAAGCGGAATGGAATCATGATAATCGGGCAGCGCGACAAGGTCTTTCGGCGGATTCAGCGGTATTGTGGCCGGCCCAATGTACTCAACCGAGCGCAGGAACGAAATTGAATTATCCCGACGGGGTGTTTTGCCGCAGTAATAGATATCCGCCCACTGCACAGACGTGCTGTAGGTGTCATAAAACGCATATTTCAACGTACTGCGGTTGATTCCAACCAGTGCCACCCAGTGGTCTCCTTCGCCGTTCAGGTCGGTATCGATCGTCAAGAATATTGCGATACCGGCGGCCAGTTTAGGCTCTACAAAATCGCAAAATTTATTCGCATCGATTCCCCAGACACCGCCGGTAACCGTCCAGAAAGTGCCATCATTCATCCATGATGTGCCATAGGGGCCATATGTCTGAAATTCCATCGAGCTTGGGTTGTATGTTGGCGAAACATGGATCATAACTTCAATTTTATAACCGCGATCCTCGGCATATCCCTCCAGACCGGGTTCGATGTCGTATACCGAACCAAAACCATTCGGCATGGTGTTCATGTACGCACTGCCATGTAATGCCCATGCGGTATTCAGCCCTTCCAGCTCATCGGACATGGGATTGAACAGCAATCCGGTCGTGGCGGACATGCCTTCCACATGGTGAAAATAACCCATTATCATAGCGCCGGTGGTCGGGCCGCATCCGACATAAATACTTCCTGATTTGTAAAAAACTGTATTGTAAGGGTAGGCAGGGAAACTCGAGAAATCCTTAATATAGACAGGCTGAGAGATGGCGGGTGCTGCAATGCTGCCCAGAACCAGCAAAGTAAGTAAAACGACAAGAAAATTCTTTGCATCAGGATTCATAGTTTTCTCCTTTTTTTGAATAGTCTGATCACCCTGGAGCAGAAACCTGGAGAGATCAGGATCATGTGCGTGTGCGATTGTCGACTTTTCGCATCACACACTGCCGTCTTTGATAAATACTACTTTACTATTTTTTCAGTACTTATAACCTTAATTCCGGTATGCTGAGCCGATGATTGGAAGCGATTCTCCACTTTTTATTGCACAACTAACTGGTTTTTAAAAATACCACCCTGTTCATTTTTTTCTCTTTGCCAAGAATTGTGATATCAATTGTTTTCTGTCAATATCTATGCGATTATCAACAAAAAACATTATGTCGCTTTAATTGGAGACAGAACAACTTGTTATTCCATACGCATTCATCTTTCCTGGGAAAAACACTCCCCTCTCCACTTGCTGACGTATTTTAATCACAACCCAGCAAGCGATTATATTGTTTTTCCTCTCAATATGAATCATCATGATGTCAAATATACAAGAACTACCGTAAAAATCAATATTATTCTTACATTTTCCGTCTCCTTTTCAAGTCTTTGATTGACCGATTCTTCCTGCTCGTTTGTGAACATGTACCCGGCACTGAATTTATTAGCGACAAGATAATCGGTTCCATAATTTGACCTGTTTGTTAACGCTGATTTCTCCAGCGTTGCGAAAGCTGTGGATTTATATTCTATATCTTCATCGATGTATGTCGATCCAAGTATTGGAAGAACACCGTCAACCAACCGGCGTGTCATGTTTCTTTCCACACCTTGACCGCGGCCGATAACATAACCGAATTCCGTATAATCGGTTTTTAATTCAGGCAAAACAACATCCTTTGAACTGAAAAGCGGTCGGATGGCATTCATTTCGGCATCCGGATTTGTTTTGCTGTCCGTCATTACAAAAATTCGCATATCCCTGCTTAACACAACACAAGGAAATCACCGGAAGAGGTATTCCTATATATATCAGTGAGATCAATAAAGACATTTTAACTTTTCTCATGATCATTGTGGTTTCCTCATATGGTCATGTTTAGATTGCTGAATCATGTTGAAGAAAATTTTTCTGGATCAAGTTTGTTACGAAGTAAAGGATACACTTTTTTTATATAATAATCAAGTCATCCACAACATTTGAATATAACTCGCAGGACGGATCATTTAGCTTTGACATTATTTATCTCAGTACCCAGGGAGGCCGCAGGTGCGCGGTTGACTTGTCAGGATAAAGTATCGTTGGGCACAATCAGTAGATACGTGCGACACGTTTTTTTCACTTTTATGTTTTTCCTGCCACTCAAATTGCCAATGTAAAGTGATATTGACTCTTGTATGAAAACAAACAGTATAACCAGCAAACCTGGTAAAAAAGGAATTACGGAAAGCAGCAATGTTTGGTTAATGTGAGTGTTATCATAGACAAGTGTCATTTAAATGCGAGGGCATCGCCCTTGCGCATGTTTCACCTTCAGGAGGAATCCGCCGGTGATCATGCAGGGAGGTTGAATTTTGAGTATTATAAGTTTTTTATCGTGCTACACGAGCATTTTTTTCAAATAAAATCTCTTTCTCAATATCCAATAGATGTGTTGTTGATGGTACCGGTGCAAGTCCGTATTTTTTTATGGCTTCAGAAAGCCTGGAACGAGCTGTCATTGTCGGTATTCGTTCCACAACCAGAGATTTAAGGCCATTGCTCCCGGGCGTTAGTATCGGAGTGGCCTTTCCGGTAGTTATATCCACAGAAAAAATCGTTGTAGATTGATGGTCCAAACTAAACATGACGCCATCCTCACCCAAGGTTAAAGGCTCTATAAAATATCCCGTCCAGCCGACCGTCCTCACGGCAGACATATTATAAGGATCCAAAATATATAATTGAGCAAAGGCGGCATACAATGTTCCGCTTGAAGAGAATTCTATATCCCATATTAAAGATGGCGGGATACCGATATACGTTAAGGAAGCGTTCTCAAGGTTGACTGTAAAAATACGCTTGGGGGAAGCGTTTTCTTTAACATAAAGTGTTCCGGTTGGAGAAAAAGCCGCTCCACTCATTAACATATCTTCACCTTCATACACGAATTTACCAATTTGTACAGTGGAACCGTTCGTCGTGTTAATGATATGCAATTCATCAGATATGCCATACAACACGCCATCATTGTCATAGGCCATAGCAGGGAAATTGTTTGATCCGCCAATACCTGTAACTGATCCATCCTCACCATCCACTCGAACCAGCGTCAAATAATGTTTATTATCGTTTATACCTGTCCAAGACAAAAAATCACCTGTCGTACCAACAGAATCGGGAGGATCGGGTACGGTATCGACCGGAGAATCGGTGAGTGTAAAAGTGATACTGACGATATCAGAAAGGTCAAATTGTTCTGTTCCGTTTTTCGTTTGAATAATCATTGTCTGAGCGGAGACATATTTTGAAATAAAAAAATTTGATAACACTAAAAATAAAATCATTTTTTTCATGGTATTTCCTCCCCGGTTCATGTATACTAAAGAGAACGTCGTATCATCTTATTTAACAAGCATCATTTTTTTCAACAGAATTGAATCCTCAAATTTCACCTGATATATATAAAGTCCACTTGACACAGGCTGTCCTTGATCATTTTTACCATCCCAGATTATTTTATTCACTCCTGCTTCTTGAAATTCGGATTTAATACTCTTTATTAATTGGCCGGTCACATTGAATATTTTTATTTCTACTCTGCCGGCTTTTGGTATTTCGTATTCAATATTTGTAATAGGATTGAATGGATTCGGATAATTCTGAAATAACATAAACATTTTTACCATATTTTGAAGTTTTTCCGCATCCTTTGAGTCAACAACAACAGTCCCATCAAATGTAATTTTTTGGATATCCTGAATAATAAAAGATGCAGTGGTCCCGTCTTTCAAAATTACAGTCATTTTATACGATTGTGACCAGGTATACGACCACATAATAGCTATAAAAAATAAAATATATTTTTTAATCATTTTGTCATCTTTATAATTTATCATAACGCGCTCTTAATTTTGCAATGTTTATATATCTGATCGCAGAAAAACTACATAAAAAATACAAAAAATACAAATAGATGCAAGAGGAATATATCAAATATTATAGGAGTAGGTATTAAATGGCGGTTTGTATAATGAGGTAAATTCTTTGCTTTCTAATTTCTACCAGGGTTTATAAGAAAAAAAAAGGTTCCATATTATAACTTTTAAAAATCCTGCTGTTACTCCTTTTCCTGATGTTGAATGCTGCTGAGGAGCTTTTCTTTATTTAATCCGAATGTACCCACTCTGTATTATAATATCTTCTGCTGCACCTTTCAGTGAGGTACATTAGAATATTTTTTAATATTTAATGTAACGGATTTGCACTTGTTTCGCCCTGGGACGGACTCCCAGGGCGATCATGATACGGTCAAAAATCTCCGAAGCAAATATCCAAAAAAGAACTGCCTTTATATTTCCTTTGCAATCTGATTAGCGTAACAACAACATTTTTCGGCTTTTTGTCAGTTTACCGACATTCAGTATATAAACATAAACACCGCTTGCGAATTTAGATGCATCAAATGTCAATGTTTGTTTGCCGGCTTTCTGTTTCTGGTTTACCAGAGTTCTGACTTTCTTACCAGTTATATCATAGACAGCAAGTTGAACAAAATCTTCCTGCTTTAAATGATAATTTATGGTCGTAACCGGATTAAAGGGATTTGGGTAATTTTGCAAAAGATCGAACCGGTCGATCACATTTTTCGACCTTTTTATCAAGGTTGCTTCTTCAGGCAGTTCCGGTGTATCCCAGGTAATCCAGGGGGTCAGATCGGTATTGTAGGGACTTCTTATGATGTCCGTATTTGCAGTCGTGTCCCCAAGGAGGAACTTTTCCACAAATGCCTCCACTTCCGGGCGCTGGGTGCCAGGGAGCTGGCAGTGGGTGTGTCCGCCCAGAATGGAAAAACCGAACCTGTCCGGCACTCCCAGAGCTTTCCAGACTTCTTGTGCGGCTTTGCACCCGACGTGGCCGGACTCCTCCGCCATCCATTCATAATCGGTGTTTCCGAGCACGAACAGCGCACGGGGCGCCAACATGGCCATCAACTCGTGATGATCGTAAGGCAGTCTTGTAACGGCGTTATTAAATTGAGAGAGGCCCGTGTAATACCAGGATTGCCCCTGAGCGTTCCTCAGGGTTTCCCGGCTTCCACTCAAAGTTTCCGTAACACGCCAGGCGCAATGGCCTCCACCGCCGGGTTCTTGCGCAATGGTAAGGGCAATGCGTTCATCGAAAGCCCCGGAAAACAGCGCAATCTTGCCGGCATAAGAGCAACCGGTCACGGCCAGGTGCGAGAGATCGATGTTGGTTTCAGGGCACTTTTCCAGGCCGTCAATGATACGGCTGACGCCCCAGGCCCAGGCGACAAACTTGCCCCTTTTTTTATCCGGATAAAGCTCGAAAAAAGGTCCGTCGCCGCGTATGTTGGACCAACCGTTGGTTATCTGCGATTCCATGAAGTGGATGGTCGCGATCCCGCGGCTGGTAAAAATATCGCCCGGCAGGCTGCCCGTCGGAAAGAATCCCACACCGATCACGGCCGGAAAGGGGCCTTCTCCTTCAGGAAGGCTGATGGGCGCTGTTATCGTCAGTGTATCTCCGCCCACAATAACGGTAACGGTGAGTACGCCGTCAGAAAAAACGGCTTCCAGGGTATCGGGCGGGGCCGGTTTGGTCCCCACCTCATAATGCTGGACTTCGGCGCCGATTTCGGCACGCCGGCAACGCCATTCCGCGCGGCTGGCGATACGGCCCCGGCCGGTATCGGACCACATAAACGGATCGGGCAGGGATTCGATTTTCGGGAGTTCCTTGTAAACGGGCAACGGCGGTTCCGGGCAATCAGCACCCGTGTTCTCAACGTCATAAACGAGAGGCATTTCCTGAGCGAATATTCCAACAAATAAATTTGCGTTTATGAATAGCATGAATATAAAAATTTGTATTCTCATTTTGATACTCCGGCATTTATGGATTTGGAATTAAAAAAAAATGATATTATTTATTTGCAGAATATGAATAATCAAAATTTTAAAATAAAGATAGAATAAATACCGCAAAATTCCCTTATATGATTAGTCGAAGTATATATGTTTAGCTTTACCACAAAATTTTCATCACCGGTTGGAACAACATTAGATTTAACTCATATAAAAAACAAAACTCTGACCTACCCAAATCGATCCAAAAAGAAAGGCTGTTCCAATCCTGTGCATGTATTCGTTTTACCGTCTTTTATTATGAGCTGACATGATGAAACCAAATGCTCCAGGACATGAATAGAAATATTTTTGGAATTCATCTACACTGCAATAGATTTTTGATCTTATGTCATTGTTAAAAATGTTCTAAGAAATGATCTCAATATTTTTTGTCTGTAGGTAGCTTTTAAATTGTGGGCAGACAATATCAATTTTTTTACACAATCGAAATTCCATAGAATTATCTGAAATGTTAAACGTTATATTTTTCTTTCTCACATCTACAGATTTTATTTCATTCAATTCAAAGGAAAAACTTTTAGTAAATCTATTTAGTTTTTCATCGATACTTAATTGTTGAATATTTTTTGTTTTATTTTTAAGAATACCTATGACAATATACATATTAATCAAGTCTACAAGACCACCAATGACAGGTAATAGATACAATGGAGTTGAAAGATACCATAAAATTGTATGAATGGTTGGAATTTTATATATCATGATGAAATATATTTTTGTTGTTGTAAGGATAATTTCCCAACCTTTTCGTTCTGATGTGGCATATGGTATATAGCATTCTGTATTTCCTTTACCTGTATAACTTATTTCGGCATCAAGGGGCAGTATCTGTTTTTTTTGTGCTTCTGATATAATAAGTCTTGTTTCAAATTCAGAACAATTCAGTTTTGTTGATATTGTTTTCACATCGATTTTCCTCAAATCATCATTCATTTCATTAGCTGTTTTGAGTATTCCTTTGCGAAGTAACAAATACTTTCGACCAGATAATATCAAGAGAATCCCAATAATAATCAAGGAAACCAGGAAAATAAGTTGACCTTTACTGTCATAGGTATTTCGAACCAAAGGAATTAAAGGGAAAATAAAAATAATAATACCCCAAATCACTCTTTTCATTTTATCCTCCTTACTTATGAGTGCACTCTAAAAAGTGTCGTTTTTAAAAGTTATAATTGCGTTCCAGGTTTTGTCAGCATACGGCGTTACGATCGCCCAGTCAGCGCCACGATTCAAGGCGACTGCGTCGCCGTGAACAAGTGATTACCTTGTTTTTCCGTTAAACATTAGAATTCGTGTAAAATAAAAATATATAACTTTCTGCACAAATATCAATATATATCAGGTAAACATACATAAAAAATTCAATAAAAAAATCAAAAGAAAAAGAGGTACTACCTGTTAAATCCCACATAAAAACTCATTCTTCGACTCGGTCGATTTACTGGCAGCAATGGATTGTATTTCGTAGCGCTCTATCGAAAAACAAGTTCCTGCATTGTCTTAAAACGTACCACTTCATGGCTTTATCTGATCACCTATCCCCCTTCATGCGACGGAAACTCCAACGTCTCCACCTCCGTTTCCTTTAAAGCATTGTACAACAAATCCTCCATGTTTTTTATACCCGCTTCGGCGGCAAACACCTGGTCGAGTTTTGCCTTGGTTTCCGGATTTCTGGGCACCAGATAACTGCAGCAATCGTCATACGGTTCGGTTGACGTATTAAAGGTACCGAGTTCCTTGGCCTGCCGGACGATAAACTCTTTATCCATTCCAACCAGCGGCCGAAGGATCGGCATACCGGCGACCTGGGAAATGGCGGCAAGATTCTCGATCGTCTGTGAAGCGACCTGTCCCACACTGTCACCCGTCACCAGTGCCCCGGCCCTCTCCCTCCGGGCGATGCGCTCGGCCAGGCGGATCATCATCCGCCGGTACAAAATCAACCGCAGCTTGGCCGGTGCATGCAGAATAACCTCCTGCTGTATCGGAGCAAGGGGTACAAGATAAATTTTACTGCGATACTGAAAGACGGTCAGCTTTCTGGCAAGCTCTACGGCGTTATAATAGGACGATTTTTCCGTAAACGGAAAACTGTGAAAATGCACAAAGATGACCCGGCATCCCCGGGTCATCATGCGAAACGACGCCACCGGTGAATCGATTCCCGACGACAGCAAACTCACCACCTTACCGCTGCTGCCCACCGGCAGGCCGCCGTAGCCGTTCCGCCTTTCACAGGAAAAAAACAATTTTTTATTGAATATTTCAATATTGCAGGTGACATCAGGTGAATCCAGAACCACCTTTTTACCCAATCCCAGATGTATCCTTGCACCGACGATCCGGTTCACCTCCATTGAATTGAGAGGATAGGTTTTGTCCGCTCGTCTTGTTTCAATTCTAAAGCTATCAAACCTTAAATGCTTCATCCTATCAAATACCTGTTCCTTCAGCACTTCCACATCCGGATCCCCCTGACTGGCAACGCTGTAATGGGCGATGCCGATAACATTCGCCAGCCGGTCGGTAATAGCGGGAACATGGGTAACATCGTCCACCGGCAATAAAATTCGTCCGAAATCAAAATGCGGCTGGGCTATGCAGATATCACTCAATGCATAAACAATATTGACTTTGAGTTTGTGCTCAAAAAAACCGCGATTACCCTTTTTGAGTCCGATCTCGCTATAATGAATGATAAAACAGTTTTCCATAATAAAAATCGGCCTATTATTCATCGAATAACAGGCCGTGTTTTCCTTTTTAATTTAAACAATCAGGCCAGATTGTCGGCGACGATCTGGGCGATATCGTACACTTTTACTTTATCTTCTACCGCTTTTTCCTTCACACCGTCGTCGAGCATGGTGAGACAGAACGGGCAGGCGACACAAAGCTTATCTGCGCCTGTATTTACGCCCTGCTCGACCCGGACCTGATTAATTCGCCTGCCGATCGTTTCCTCCATAAACATGCGGGCGCCACCGGCACCGCAACAAAAACTGGCGTTCCGGTTGCTCTCCATCTCCACCAGTTTAGATTTTGTGGCTGATTTCAATACCCGGCGCGGTGCTTCATAAATATCGTTATAACGTCCCAAATAGCATGAATCGTGCAGCGTTATCCTTCCGTTGGTTTGAGGTGTCAGTTGAATCTTTTTCTCATCGATCAATCCCGCGATCAGCTCCGAATGGTGGATCACCTCATAATGACCGCCGAACTGAACGTATTCATTTTTGATCATATGGTAGCAATGGGGACAGGATGTCAAAATTTTTTTAAACTTGAAATTTTTTAAAGTTTCCACATTTTGTTCGGCCATCATGGCAAAAAGATATTCATTGCCGGCCCGGCGGGCGGGATCTCCGCAACAGCCTTCATCGGTTCCCAAAATGGCAAAATCCACGCCGGCTTGTTTCAGAATTTTTACCAGGGCCGTGGATATTTTTTTCGCCCGGTCATCAAATGATCCGGCGCAACCCACAAACCACAGTACATCGACCTCGCCTTTCTCTGCCATCAACGGTACCTCGAGACCTTCCGCCCAGTCCGCCCGTCCTGAAGAACCCATATTCCATGGATTTGAGTTGTTTTCCAATCCTTTAAAAGTGGCAGCCAGCTCCTGTGGAAATTCGCTGTCCATCATGACCTTGGCACGGCGCAGGTCGACGATCTTTTGCACGTGCTCGATGGCAACGGGACAGTGCTCCTGGCATGCCAGACAGGTCGTACAGGCCCAAATTTCAGCTTCACTTACCGCCTGTCCGATAATCGGTTCCGGCTCGATCTCGTCTCCCTTCTTTTTCTGTGCCAGAATCTGTTTTCCCCGATCGGTCATATGGCCCTGTAAATCGAGAATTAGTTTTTTCGGAGACAGGGGTTTGTCGCTGTTAAACGCGGGACAGCGATCTTGACAGCGGCCGCAGTGGGTACACGCATCCAGATCCACCAGTTGTTTCCAGGTAAATTGGTTAATATCCGTCACGCCGAATGTTTCCGCTTCCTCCATATCGATGGTCGACAGCTGGCCTTTAATGCCCAAATTTTTCAAATAGATATTTGCCGGCGACATGAAAATATGGAACAGCTTTGAAAACGGGATATATGCAATAAATGCCATGGATATCAGCATATGGAATGCCCAGAGACCCAGATGAAAATTTTTAATACTCTGATTCGCCATACCTTTAAACAATCCCGCCGTCAACAATCCAAAAGGCGACCATTCCGCCCATTGGGGTGTTGTGGCGGCAAGCCGGGCGCCCTCAACCAAAAAGCCGGTAATACCGATCACCAGCAACAAAATCAACAAAACCGCATCGTCCGTCAGCCGGCCCAAGCGGTGCGGCCGGATCACATAGCGGCGAAAAATGGCATACAGCAGTCCCAGTATAAAGAGGATCCCAAAAACATCCAGAATCAGGCTGAACCACAGGTAAAAATTGCCGTACAGGAATTCGATTTTAAAGTCCGCCTGAATAAACACCAGAATAGTGCCGATAGTTAAAATAACAAATCCGCTGAATATCGCCATATGCATTAAGCCGGGAGAGGCTTCACGTAAAACTGAAATCTGAGCCAGGCCATCCTTGAGCACACCCAGGAAACGTTTCATTTTCTGATCGTTACGTTTTTCCGGCTGTCCCAATCGCCACAACCGGTAGCGGCGGTAAAAACCATACACAAAAATTGCCAGGGCGACGGCAAAAAAGGCATAGATTAAATTATGCGCGGGAATATTCCAATATAACACACGTGTGGGCATACAATCACCTCATTGTATTGAAAAACTGTCGCGGGTGCGGTGTAAAATAGACCGCACCCAAAATTGTCATGTGTAAAATTTTTTATTTCAGCGCTTTCTATCAGCGATTTTTTTCGATTTCAGCAGTAAGTACGGGTAGAATTTCAAAAAGGTCACCGACAACACTGTAATCGGCGCGCTGAATAATCGGGGCATTGGGGTCTTTATTGATGGCGACGATACATTTCGAACCGGACATTCCGGCCCAGTGCTGTATGGAGCCGGATGCTCCGACCATTACGTACAGTTTCGGCGATACCACTTTGCCGGTTTGCCCCACCTGGTCACCGTGCGGGCGCCAATCACTGTCCACAGCTGCCCGCGTGGCACCTACGGCGGCATTGAGCAGTGCGGCAAGTTTTTCCAGCATCGCAAAATTTTCAGCAGACCGCAATCCCCGGCCGCCGGTTATAATGATATCCGCGTCGGCAACATCCAGCTTGTCGCCGCCTTTGGCGGAAAATTCTTTCACCGTAACTTTGCTCTCAAGGGCAGGCAACTGCGCATCTTTCACCGGTGCTTGCTGCCCCTCATTGATCTTTTCAGCACCAAATATATTCGGCCGCAGGGAGATAACACATTTTCCACTCAGCTTCAGTTTGGCTAAAACCTTGCCTGCATACATCGGCCGGACCACCTGTAGGTTGCCGCCATCGACACTGTACCCTGTAATATCGCTGGCCATTACCATATCCAAAGCTGCGGTTACCCGCGGGGCCAGATCCTTACCTAAAAATGTGGCGGAAAACAGTACAACCTGAGCATCCAATTGCTTGGCTGTGTTTACGATGACGGATTTATATAAATCAGCATTGTATAATTTCAGTTTTTCTTCAGCGGCAACCAGCACCTCATCGGCGCCGTACTCGCCCAATTGGGCGGCCTGCTGCTTGTCGATACTTCCCGGTATCAAAACATGAACGGAAGCACCGAGAGCCTTGGCTATTTTTTTGCCGTGACATACCGCTTCAAAAACGCTTTTCCTAAAAGTATCTTGCTGTAATTCTGCAACAACGAGTAAATTTGACATTTATATTGACCTCCAAAATCCAAAATTTAAATAACTTGAGCTTCTTCTTTCAGTACACGCACCAGTTCCGCCACTGCATCCGGTCCCTCACCGATAACACGGCCGCCGGAACGGGCTTCGGGGTAGGTCATAGATATTTTTTCAACTCCCGCCGTTCCGAGAGAAATGTTCTGCTGCGGGATTTCCATTTTTTTGGCTTTCATCTTACCGCGGATGGAAGGATAGCGTGGTTCATTCAAACCTTTTTCACAAGTTATAATACACGGCAGGGGGGATTCAAGGATTTCCACACCACTGTCTGTGTTTCGCTTCACCGTCACCTTGTCACCCTCTATATCGATCCGAGTGGCCAATGAGATACATGGAATACCTAAAAGCTCCCCAAGCATGGGCCCCACCTGCATATTTCCGTCATCGATGGCCTCTTTGCCCATCAGAATCAATCCATAATCCATGGATTTGATCTGCTCGGCCAATACCTTGGCGACAGCGAGCCCGTCGATGCAGTCATCCTCGGTCACCAGATGTAAAGCCTCGTTAACCTCAAGTTCCAGTGAGGAACGAAGGGCGTCCCTGGTCCGTTCCGGTCCCATGGCAACCACAGTGATCGATTCCGCAGTACCGGCTTCGCGCTTTTTGAGCGCTTCCTCAATGGCAAATTCGTCAAAAGGATTAATAATAAACTTCATTCCGGCCTCTACAACACT
Source organism: Candidatus Zhuqueibacterota bacterium (assembly GCA_016931775.1). Lineage (GTDB taxonomy): Bacteria > Zhuqueibacterota > Zhuqueibacteria > Residuimicrobiales > JAFGEC01 > JAFGEC01. The sequence goes on from JAFGEC010000549.1 coordinate 41,930, forward strand.
TTTCTGATCCGAGCCTATTTTAATATTGGCTTCCGTGTCGGGGACCTGTTTTAAACAAACAACAATTTTCACTTTTATTCTCCTATATTATCAATTGCCCAACAATTGGAAATAAACGTCTAATATATTAAATCAGTGGAAAAAAATCAAATGGATTATTGTTCAGTGTCCTTTATTAAAATACCTTTTAGAACAACATTTAAGATTTGTTCGGCGGACTGCTGTAAACTGAATTTTTTCGATTTTGACAGCGTCCAATTCATGGTTATTTGATCCAGGGCACCAAACAAAATCTGTTTTAATAGTGTCGGCTGTACATCCTGCCGGAAAACACCCGTCTCCTGCCCTAAAACAAAAGCATCGGAAATAATGTCCAGATATTCCTTGAATTTTGTACTTTTATATCCATGCATAAACTTGCTGCTTTGACGCAGCTCGATTTCAAGCAATTGAGTCATATCGGGATTTTCTTCGGCCATTTTCATAAAGCGATGAACAAAAGCGATCAGTTTTTCTTTTGGCCCTTTATAAACGGCCAATTCCTTTTTCATACCTTCGATGATGGGTATCATTTCCTCTTCAAAAATGGAAATCAGGATGTCGTCTTTATTGTCGAAATACAGGTAGGTGGTACCGGTAGCCACTCCGGCCTCTTTTGCAATCGTTTCAACCTTGGCGTGAAAAAAACCATCACGGGCAAATACCTTGACAGCTGCCTTAAGGAGCCGTTCTCGCTTGTCGGATCTCATGAATACACTCCGGGAAATGGGGAAAAATTTAACAAAGCACAGGTTATCGACATTTATGAATATTATTCAAATAAATTAAACATCCCGTTGCAAAAAATCAACCTTTATATTCTAATGGGGCTCCAAAAAAATTATGTCTGGATTGATAAAGATATCGAGTCAATCGACTTGGCTTTTACTTTATAGTATGATTTTTTTATCCTCGCGCAGAGACACAGGGGCACAGAAATTTTAGCAAGGCAATTTGGGAATAACCACAAAGTAAAAACTTAATCCCTACTTACCCAAAATTGAAATTTTGCTTTGCCAGAAATTTCTTTGAAAAAGTACAATTGTTTCATATATTTTTAGAGTTACCTTTAATATGTTTTGTAAACAATATCAAAAATTATATAAGAAATAACTTTGCTTTTACATCGATTACCAGATTATATGAATTGTCGGAGGCCCCATGAGATACGCTCAATTTTTCATATTGCTTTATGAAACATCGATTATTCTAAATCTTCCATATTTTATTTTTGCTCAAGAAGTTAAAAATCCATCAATCGCAGTTTTAGATCTTGATGCGAACGGTATTTCTGAATCCGAAGCAAAGGCTTTATCGGAAAGATTACGTATTGAATTATTCAATACAAAAAAATTTCAAGTCATTGAACGGCAAAAAATGGATGAAATACTCACCGAACAGGGATTTCAACAAACAGGATGCACATCAACCGAATGCTTAGTCAATGTTGGTCAATTGATTGGTGTACAAATGATGGTCGGTGGAAGTATAAGTCGCATTGATAAGTACTTTTCCTTATCAGTCAGATTAATTGATGTAGCTACCGGGAAAATATTGGAAGTATCAGGTGAGGATGTGGAAGGTAGTCTTGGAATAATTTTGACTCAATCGCTGAAAAAAGTCGCCATGAAATTAGGAGGCATGAGCATCGAATCAGATACATTGAAAACATACATTTACATAACTTCTGATCCTGAAGGTGCCAATGTATACATCGATCAAAAGTTTTATGGCGTATCGCCGGTTAAAATTCAATTTGATTACCTTGGTATTCATGACATTTCATTAAGAATGGAGGGTTACGAACAATGGAATAAAAAGCTAGATATTAAAAAGAATCAAACAAACACAGTAGAAGCAAAATTATCAAAAATTAAAATAAAACCAGAACTACCATCCCCAAAAATATTTAAAGAAAATACTGAACGACATATAAAAGAAAAATCATATAATGGTTTTGAAATTTCATTCATCAATAGCGCCACCGCTGGAATTGAAAACAATAGGATCGGCAGACGGGCTGCGAATCTGGGTGGCAACTATCGCGCAATATCCAATGATTGGAGCAGTATGTTTTGGAATCCCGCAGGACTGGTTTTTACAAATGGAGTATATGCCGGCCTTATACTAGAATATACGACTCCTTCTGCCGGTTACACACCCGCTTCCAGCCCTTACAGAGGACAATTTAGTGCTACATATTCTGATAAAAAAATGAATGAAAGTAATTCTTTTCTACTCCCGGCTGGAGGTTTTTCTTTAAGCAACGGAAACGTAGCATTTGGTTTGGGATTTTGGGCTCCTTTTAACTGGAATATAAAATGGGATCTACTGAATACAAATTCATATAACCATCAGTATCCCGAATTTGATGTGGAGAATAACCTAAAAATCATGGATATTCATCCAACTTTTTCTTACAAGATATCCAATAAATTCTCAATCGGTGTAGGAGCCGGCATACTTCTGGCAGATATGATGATGGTTAAACCGGCCTTCACGCCGAACCCATATGTTTTTTATCCGCAAATTCTCACGAGTATATATACAGTTGGTCCAATGTTCGCAGACGTATTGGCCACAATGCCACGCAATGCGCTCACCTCACCCTACGATCATCTCCTATCAGAGGTTAGAATGAATGGCGACGGGATTAGCTTCGGTTACAACGTTGGTATCATGTTCAAACCTACCGAGACTTTCAGCATTGGTGGATCGGCACGATTCTACAATAATATCAAATTAAACGGATCAATTGGAATTAATACTTACTATGCTAATTTTCCCGAGGCAAATGCAAAACTAGCAACGCTAAAACCCGCCTATGATAGTATGCTTGCCAGCGGCTTTATTAATGTACAAGAATACACTATGCTCATTGGTTTCTATAGTGGCTCTTCTGTGCAGCAGGCGGTCCCCTCTGAGATCGAAATAGATCTTGCACTACCGACAAATATTGGCGTCGGCTTTTCCTTCACAGGAATTAATAAACTCCTATTGTCCGCAGATGTGGCATGGACCCAATGGTCATGCTGGGATGTCATCGAGATTAATGATAAAAATACCGGGATTGTTTATAATAAATTTACGCTCAACTGGAAAGACGATATTCACTGGGGACTGGGTCTGGAATATAAAATACGATCTGAATCGTTTATACGTGGTTCTTTTCATCATGAATCCGCTGCCGCCGTTACTGAGACCTTGACACCATTATTTCCAGTCATCGGAAATCGCGATATGCTGATCCTGGGGATTGAGGTACCGGTCGGCCGCCTACGCTTACACGCCAGTGCAGAAAAATCATTTATCAAAGATATGGAAGTTGACAAATGGATTCAATCAAATGACGGTCAAGATTATGAAAATTGGGCAGGGACCTATAACATGGATGTCTTTTACTTCATGATTGGATTTGATTACCGCTTTTAATATCTCAAAGATAACCTAAAGTGTTAAGATATCTATCGAAAGCTTCATTTTCGGGTTTTCAATCAAGCTATCAGTTCGTTTTGCTCTTGTGATGTTTTTCATCTCATGTGGAATTTATTATCAAACACGTTTTTTCCTTCTCGAAAACACGAGATTTTTTTCGGCCAGACGTTTTGTCATTGTTAAAAGAGTCTATACGGCAGTAACCGAAAAACACCAAAATTATGCAAAGTCTATTTATTAATTTAAAAAATTTTTTATTGCGGGAAAGAGTTCAATTTAAGTAAAAATCAGTAATAAAATAGTCTTTTTTAACTAAACTGTTGACAATAGTTTATTTTTTAGTTAAAATGCCAAATAACAAATCAAAAAAAATAAAAATTCCTTAAACCCAAGTTAGGGAGGAGTCATGAGAAAAATGAACTCAATTCTGGCCATGATTACCATACTCGGTGTTCTATGGTCAACTCACTTGTTTGCTGCAGGCGTCGATCTGACGGCAATCGGAGCCAGAGCTCAGGCTTTGGGAGGTAATTACCGTGGTGTTTCCGATGACTGGAGCGCCATGTACTGGAATCCGGCCGGATTGGTGTTTACCAGCGGTCTGAAAGCGGGATTCGGGCTGGAGTTTGCCAGTCCCAGTGCGACATATACTGCCGGAAAAAGTCAATTAGGCGGACCTTTCAGCGCCACAAAATTCGGCAAAGCTGTGGAAAACGAACCATTGAACTTTGTTTTGCCTTCGCTTGGTGTATACTATAGCAATGAAAAATATGCATTCGGTATCGGTGCCTGGGCGCCGTTCGGGCTGGGTGCGAAGTGGAATTTGCTGGATACGGATGCCTACAACAGCAATTATCCCGAATTCGAATGGGAAGACAATATGCAGGTTATCGATATCCATCCGACATTTTCATATAAAATCAATGAA
>JAFGEC010000550.1 GCA_016931775.1 Candidatus Zhuqueibacterota bacterium
AATTTAGATGTGAACCCGGGTGGAAATTCAGCATTGACAAACCAAGTAAATCACAGCGCCGTAATTCATCCACAAAAGCATTGCGCGAGCGCGTAAGTATATCCTGGTTCGGATTTCCCAGGTTAATGAGATAACTGTCATGGGGAAGAATGTGCTGAGGATCAAAATGAAATTGTCGACAGGATTCCTTAAAATCCGCTACATCAGTATCCTTCAAGGGCTTGCTCTCCCACTGACGTTGATTTTTTGTGAACAGGGCAAAGGCCGTGGCATCAAGCTGATGCGCATAAACAGGTGCATTTTGAATCCCACCGCTGATACTGACATGGGCACCCACGTGTTTCATATGTAATCTCCCTCTAGCAATTTATATACTCGTTTGTTAATCCATTGCAATGCCGACGACAATAGGAATAAATACCGGGTTTGCCTGCGAAAAAGAGTAAACAAGCTGAAACTGCACATATACAATCGAATCGTCAAAGGGGATAAAATCAACGCCGAATCCAAAGTTGACACTGGCTCCTGTTTGGGAGCGTTTGGTGTCTATTTTTTCGTTCCATAAAATTACTTTGTTGTCGTTTTCACTTGTCGCAAATATGTCGCGAAAATGAATACTTGTTATGCCGGCACCAAATATGTAATAGGGTATTAAACCGGCATATGGATCATTTTTTACGGGCACGCGTTTTTTTAAATTTAAGGACAGCGTCAGGAAGGTTGCGTTACTTGGTGAATGAACATCATCCGCCGGCTGGAAAACGTAAAACCTGCCCAAAGTCAAGCATTGCAGATTTTCGGAAAGATAAAATCCGATACCGCCGCTCACATTGAGACCGCGCACCCAGTACTTTGAAAAAGAACGGGGTTGCATGACGCGTGTGAATCCACTATTTAGTGTGAGAAGAGGTTTGGGTGATGGGAATAACAGTGGAGTGTGTAGACACAAAGTGAGCGTCAACAAGGATAATTTTAAAATCCCGGAAAAAATTTGCATAATGTCCATTTATTAAATGTTTTTTAATGGAATCGTCCGCCTCGGTAACCGGCAATGATTTTATTTTTGATAAAATAGGATGCTGAAAAATAAAAGTCAAGGTATAAAGTAAAATCGTGATAAAACCTCGGCCTTGCGTGGGACGGTACCGTTAAAACACACCTCAATTTGCCAGATTTTCAAGTTATCGAGAACCGGATCGTCGTATTTTTTACCCGCAGAAGGGCGCTTGCAAAATATGGTAACATACCACACATTGGGGGATAAACCGGATCCCTGTTCGTGACGTTTTCCCAAATATAAAATACTTTATAGAACCGCTTTTTTTAGCACCCAGGTTACGCATATCATTTCGTTTTCCAAAACATCATTTTCCCGGCGTTGAGCATCCAGATAGGACTGGAAAATGTGAGATTTTTCCGGCTCTTTTTGGATCAATTCGTTGGCCCGCTGCTGAATATTTTGATAAATTTTATCGTTTGATTCCTTCATGAACGCCGGTTCGAGGATAAACTCGTCCATAATATCACATCCTGATAATTGCAACCGGGATATCACCTGGGATCGGGTTAAATATCCTTCATGGACCAATTTACTGTTTTCAGGCAGATAGCCGTCATCTAAAAGGATATATCCGCCGGGTTTAAGGCACTGTTTCACCTTGCTGACAGTCTCCCGCACATCACCCAATACAGGCCCGATCGAGCCGAGGATGACCAGGTCGAAATCCGATAGGGCGGAAATCCGATCACGAATGTCGCCCTGCTCAAACCGGCACAAAAGTGCCACATTGTGATGCCGTGCATACTTTTGGGCATCCTGGATAAAATCAGGCATTCCATCTATGCCGAGTACGGAGCAGCTGTAAGTCTGAGCGATTTTAATTGAAATAATTCCCTTGCCACATCCCAGATCAAGCACCTTGGCGGGTTTTAGGCCGTGCTTTTTTATTAAATCGATGATGGCCTTGGGCGACGAGCCGATTTCGTACAAATCCTGCAAAAGATAGGGTAAATAGGGGTATAACTCTTGATCGTCACCATCGAGTGATTTGACCACACTTTTTTCCAGGTCTTGCATTTTTAGCTTCCTAAAAATTTGAGATAATTTAAAAGTTAGGTAAATAAAGCATGAAAACCAATAGTCATTTTGGCAGGGTATCCCCAAAATTTTATTTTAATAAACATACTGATAAAATCCGTGGCTTAAAAATAAGTTTTTTCAGAAAATGAATATCGTTAATTCACCGCAGAGGACGCCAAGAAATGTCGAACGAAAAATTATTTCCAAGACATGGAATTTGGTATAAAACATGACGAATGAACATAAAACATAGCAGGTTGAACGAATTTTTATCAAGCCCTGTTTCGTTATTTTTAGACAAAAAGCCATTTTGTTTTGATTTTTGCCTATTTTATCTGTACCTTTATTTTCCTGAAAAAAAGATAAAATTTGAGGTTTTAATGAAACGTTTTATATGGATGATTGTTTTAATTTCTGCAGCTTGCAGTCCCATGTACAAGGCGGGCAAATTGTACCAGCAGAATAATTATAAGGAAACTCTTCGTTTTTGCCGGCAGGCTGTACGTAGCGATTCCAGTAATGTAAAAGCTTACACGTTGATGGGTAAAGTGTTTCTGGCGATGGGACAAACGGACAGTGCCCGTCAGGTCCTTGAAATTGCGGAAAAAGTTGGAACGAACGGCGAAATTAAGACATTACTTTCAGATATCCATCATCAATTCGGAGATACCCTTGTGGCTGCTGAAGAATTTTGGAAAGCATTGGCTTCTTATGAAAAAGCACTGGAGTACGATACTTCCGCCACGGTTTTGGAAAAAATGGCCGATTCTTACGTTGCAGTCGGGAAACATGACGATGCGGTGCGTTACTACAATCAGGTTTTATTTTTAACCGGAGATACCGGCCTGGTTTCTGTAAAACTGGCCCGTTTGGACAGCAGCAAGGAAAAATCATCGAATTTTTATCAATTGGGTATGGCTGCTTTAACAGCTAAAAAATACGACAAGTCGATCCAATTGCTGGAAAAGGCAGTGTCGCTAAAGCCGGACGATATAGAAACAAAATACGCATTACAGATGGCCATTGGGCACCGGTTATTCCGCAAAGGTTCAAACAGCGCACTCTGGGATGCCATTTCCGCTTATGGCCTGGCGGCGTCATTAAAAACCGGAAAGGCCGAGCCGCATTATTTTATGGGCATGGCATATCATAAAAAGGACAGCGATGAATATGACAATGCCATCAGTGAATTTGAAACGGCGATAAAAAAAGAGCCCGAGGGATCTTTTGCAAAAAAGGCTGCTCAAAAAATTCGCGAGTTAAAGTCCCGGCGGAAAAAAATGAAAGAGTTTTGGGGAAAATAGAGGTGGAGAGCCAAAGGAGTCATTTTTTTATATAACCTCTGTTATTTGTCGTGTGCGCCGTTGAGATGCACCTTCTCATGCCGTATTTTTAAAAAGTTAAGTATCGGCATGTTGTCGGGAAACGGTGCGTAACGCCTTCCGCCCATGATTGAGGTTTTACTTTTTTTGGTAAAAGAAGGAGTGTATATGTCCGACCTTCCGGCTTCCACACATTTTATTATTGATTACCGCGAAAGGAACAGTAAGACAGTTGCCGTTCTTGAAGGTACGCCGCATGTTACGCTGCAGTTCAAAGCTTTATCTGCCGGTGATTATTTGATCGAAAATCATCTCCTGATTGAACGAAAAACACTGATTGATTTTGCGGTTTCGCTTAAAGACGGCCGTTTTTTCAGCCAGCTCAAACGATTGGCCTCCGCGCCGGTTCCGGCCGCGTTGCTGCTGGAGGGTGTAACAAAAACTCTGCGAGGTTGCGGTGTATCGCGGCAGGCATTGCAAGGCGCTCTGGTACATTGTGCATTTGTGTGGGGTGTTCCCGTGCTGCGTGCATGGGATGCAGAGGAAAGTGTTCGCATCATGCTGTTTACCACAGCTTGTCACATCTATAGGCGAACACCGACGTTACCCAGGTGGGGAACATATCCGGCAGCATCCAAACAGCGGCGGTTGTACATGTTGCAGGGTCTGCCGCACATCGGACCGGTTCGCGCATTCCGGCTATTGCAACATTTCAAAACCGTCCGGGCGGTTTTGAACGCCGGTGTTGAAGAACTGCAAAAAGTCGCCGGGATCGGTCCTGCGCTGGCGCGGGAAATAAAAAAAATCCTTGATGAGTGACGTGCCGGACCATCATGAAGTATGGAAAATTGCTTTTATCCGCCTGCTGAAAAATAATTATTCTTGCTAATTTCACTTTGCTTTCGTATCATACAATGTGATGTTTTGTATGACGCTTTAAGAGTAAAAGAAATGGAAAAACCAAAAAACGGTATTTCAGAGGATTTACTCCAGCTTACCTATTCACAAATTCAATCGCTGGATAACAATGCAACTTCCGGCCAAACGGCAGAATATTATGAAAATGCCATGATTTCAAATGCCGCTGTTTTTCGAAACAGATTGTTCGGAAGAGTCGGCAATATATTTGAAGAATATCAAGTCAATATCACTGTTCATAAACATGAGCTTTCCAGCTCGTGTACCTGCGGTCATGGGCGTGAAGTGTGCCAGCACGCTGTTGCTTTGCTATACTCATGGGTTAATGAAGGTCAAAATTTTTTTGATATCGGCAAGGCTATCATGGAGATTTCCCAGTTGGACAAAGAGGCACTTGTTGATATTTTGACCAATCTTTTGCAGAGTCATCCGGCTTTGTTTGAGGTGTTGTTGGCCAAAAACAGCCCGGATTGGGATGAGATCGATCTGGATCCTCTTTTGTAAAGTCCGCGTTGTCCCGGAATTCCCGGTAGGATTTCCGGCCTTATTTTTGCAACACTTCTTTTTAAATGTACATCCATTTTTTTGGTCTTGTTTTTATTATAGTTATTTTGTTCAATAATTTTGAATTACAATTTTTGCAGACAAAAGTACCACAGTGAGGCAACGGCGAATCGTTGTTGTATGGAAGGGAATGATGTATGAGTAGGCCAGGAATAATAGCGACTGTTATTTTACTTGCCGTTTTTTCTTTAAACGCCGGTGAACTGTTTCCTGAACCCGAGGAACTCGGTTCCAACGTCAAGTTCTGGATTTATGTTTATTCCTTGTATTCCACGAACGAAATAATTATCCACGATTCGGATTCTCTGCATGTGATTTATACGGTGGTGAATCTGGATGAGTTTTTCCCTGTAAATGCACAGGAGCGTACAAAATGGGAGAAGGTTAAAAAAGAAAAAAAACAATTCCAGAATATTTTATTATCACTGGCCAATAAAAAACAACCCGTAAATGAGGGAAAATTATCAGAAAAGGAACGCGCCGTTTATAACCTCTGGCGCGATAAAAGTCAGTTTCGTGTAGCCGCGAATAACATCCGTGCCCAGCGTGGACTCAAGGAGGAATTCCTGGCTGGATTGGTACGGTCGGGACGCTATATGGACAGGATTTTGGAGATACTTGAGAAATATGGATTGCCTTCAGAATTGAGTTTTTTGCCGCATGTGGAATCATCTTTTAACTACTTGGCATTTTCAAAAATGGGAGCGGCAGGTTTGTGGCAATTCACTCGTTCCACCGGCCGATTGTTTTTACAAATTGATTATACGATTGACCAGCGCATGGATCCTTTTGATGCGACCGAGGCGGCGGCCCAATTACTGGCGAAAAACTATGAGGAACTCGGTTCCTGGCCTCTGGCGATTACCGCTTATAATCACGGTTTAGGTGGTATGAAGCGTGCAAAAACAAGTCTGAAAACCAACGATATCGGAATAATAATCCAAAAATATAAAAGCAAAAGTTTTGGTTTTGCTTCAAGGAATTTTTATACCGAGTTTCTCGCGGCGAAACATGTCGCAGAAAATTATATCTATTATTTCGGCGATATCGCTTTTGAAGAACCCGCCAAGGTTTTTACCTTTGCATTGCCGGATTATGTAACCCTCCAGGCGCTGTCACGTGTTTTTCAAGTGGAACCTGAAGAGCTGGCAGCTCTCAATCCATCCTTCCGCCGACCGATTATCGAAAACAAGCGTCGCATTCCCAAAGGGTACGTTTTAAAACTGCCCGCCAAGGCGGATTTTAATGCAAAAGATCTCTACGCCGGCCTCAGTGATACGGAAAAGTATGCGACACAGGTACGGGATGCCTATTACAAGGTCAGACAGGGCGACAACTTGTATAAAATTGCCCAAAAATACGGTACGACGATAAGCCATCTTGTGGCGTTTAATAACCTTTCCAATGCTCATCGCATCCATGTGGGACAAATTCTCGAAATCCCAGCCAGTGGTGAAAATCCGGCCTACATCGGACGGGAGCCGGTCGCAATAGCACAGAATAAGGAAACGATTAAAGAAGTAAAAGGCGGCGGATTAGCCGTTAACGAAATGAAACCGCCGGTTAAAATTCCGGAGCCGGTCGTTCGGGCGGATTCTGTGGCTCAGGAACCATTAACCTTGGCGCTTGAAACCGCCGTCCCTGAAATTGCCGCGGCATTTTACGGACCTCAGGCTCCTGCGGAATTTATACAATCCGTCGGTGAAGATACGACCACTTCGCCATCGTCGTTTGATGTAAATATCGACGAACCGGTTTCCGATTGGATTACAGTGAATCCTGAAGAAACCATCGGACATTATGCCGATTGGTTGGCCACCACGGCAAGCGTCCTGCGGAAACTGAATGGAATGGCATACGGACGTGAAATACTGGTGGGACAGCGGTTGAAATTGACATTTCAAAATGTGAGTAAAAAGGATTTTCATTCAAGACGGGTGGAGTATCACCGGAGTATCCAGGAAGATTTTTTCAGCCATTTCAAAGTCGTGAATGTCGAGTTATATTCGGTGCAAAGTGGCGACAACATCTGGACGCTTGCCCAGGGCCGGTTCAGGGTACCCTTTTGGCTCCTGGCACGCTACAATAGCGGTATAGACCTGTTACGCCTCTATCCCGGTGATAAAATTTTCGCACCGGTGGTTGCTCCCCTCCAGCAGCAGGCCGTGGTGAATGATATGGCCGAGTAGAAAAGTACTGTTTTTTACGGTTTTTATCGTAATTGATTTATTCTGCCGTTTATCTCAGGCGGACGTTTTAACGGGTCTTGACGTTCTATCCAAAGAGGGCTTGTCCCGCCTAAAAGGCCTCAAAGTGGGCCTTGTGGTTCATCCCGCCTCGGTCAGAGGCGACGGGGTACACGCCGTTGATGTTTTTTGTCAGCAAAAAGATGTTAAACTGGCTGCAATTTTCACTCCCGAGCACGGATTTCGCGGCGAGGTCGAAGCCGGTCAGTATGTTTCGGACGGTGTGGAAAAACAGACCGGGTGTCCTGTCTACAGTCTGTACGGTAAAATTAAAAAACCAACAACGGAAATGTTGCACGGCCTGGATGTGTTGATTTACGATATCCAGGATGTGGGTGTTCGATTTTACACCTTTATCAGCACAATGGCTCTGTGTATGGAAGCAGCCGCCGAAAGCGATATACCGTTTTGGGTGTTAGACCGCCCGAATCCCCTTGGCGGACAAATGGTTGAAGGTCCTGTACTGAAAAAAGACTATAAATCCTTTGTGGGCATGTTTCCTGTTCCCATTCGCTACGGATTAACGGTCGGCGAGCTGGCCCTTATGGTCAACGGGCAGGGATGGTTGAACGGCGGTGTACAGGCTGATTTAACGGTGATTAAAATGCACAATTGGCGGCGCGATCTCTTTTTTACCGATACCGGTCTGCCCTGGATTAAGCCGTCTCCAAACATAAATTCTCCTCATGCGATGTTGTTATATCCGGGTATTGCCTTGCTGGAAGCTACCGATATTTCAGAGGGCCGGGGTACGTCTACTCCTTTTGAAATTTTCGGTGCGCCATGGATGGAGCCGAAACCCCTGCCCGAAAACAATCAGACGGCGTTTATTCATGTGGAAAACGTCGATTTTACGCCGGGTTCGATTCAAGGGATGGCTTCGAATCCAAAACACAACGGGCATTTGTGTTTTGGCTACAGAGTGACGGTGACACGACCCGACAGTTTCCGGTCGGTGGCGTTCGGTGTTTATTTACTAAAGTTTTTGATCGATGAGTATGGCGACAGGGTGCGTTTGAACAAGAGGTGGATGGACCTGTTGAGCGGGGATTCGTTTTTGTCATCCGCCCTGAACGGCGACCTTTCTGTCGAAGAAATATTGCTCTCCTGGAAAACCGATGCAGAAAACTATCTGCAGATTCGTGAAAAATATTTATTATATTAAGTGTTTCCCTTAATCACTTTGTAGGTGCCGGCGTGAGTCGGCCCTGGTGACCTGTAAATATTGGAATTTCGCGTGACAGTTAGAAGAAAAATACTCCAACCCGGCGATATCAAAGTTCCTGCACTGCGCCGTGGTATTGAACCTTTTCCCGTTCAGGATAATGAAGGGACGGTTTTTATCGGTTTGCGGGATTCACTTAAATTGTCGCGGCAAGAAATCTATCTGCCGCAGGATTTGTTTTATCTGTTGCAATACCTGGACGGTAGGAACGATATGCTGGATTTACGGTCCAAATATATGCACAGGTTCGGACAATTTTTGTTTCAAGAGCGGTTACAGGAGCTGATTACAGCCCTGGATGAAAATTTTTATTTTGATAATGAAAAAAGCCGGCAGCAAATTCAGCAACAGACTGAAATTTTCCGAAAGCAGGGCGTAAGAAATCCCGTGTGTGCCGGTGTGAGTTATGCGGCTGAACCCGAGGACCTGAGCCGCGAGTTGGACAAATACGATCAAAATTCATCTGGACGTGTGTTGCAGGACAAAGATATTTGTGCCGTTATTGCTCCACATATCGATCCGCGGCTGGGTGGCCCGGTTTATACGCCCGTTTATCAAACCCTCCGCAATAGCCGTCCGGCCGATCTTTACGTTATTCTTGGGATCGGGCATCAGGGTATATCACAATATTTTGCGTTAACCAAAATGGGATTCGAAACACCGCTCGGTACGGTGCAGACCGCCGGTGTACTGGTCGACAAATTGAATGAATACAGCGATTGTGATTTTACCCTGGATGAACTGGTGCATCGTGATGAACATTCCATTGAGTTTCAGGTGGTTATGCTGAAACATTTTATCCCGTCAAGTTTCCGTATTTTACCCATTTTATGTTCCTTTAGTCAGGACATGCTGCAGGAAATGCCGGATTATTTTACGGCGTTCACCGGTGCGCTGAAATCGGTTCTCGAGAGCTATCCCGGACGGATCTGTTTGATTGCCGGGATCGATTTTGCCCATGTTGGGCCCCGCTATGGTGATGATTTTCCGCCGACCCCCGCGTTTTTAGCGGAAGTCGAGCGCAACGACCGCGATCTGTTGCGGGCCTGCGCGGAATGGAATCCACAGCAACTGCAGACGATCATGAGGAATGCGGATGATAAATACCGCGTGTGCGGTTATTCGGCGCTGACAACCATGATGACGGTATTGCCGCCTTTGAGAGGGGCACTTTTGGATTACGGCAGTGCGGAGATGGATGATAAGCGATCCACGGTGACGTTTGCGGGAATGGTATTTTATTAGGCAGGAAAAAGTTCACAAAGGCTTCTGCTCAATAAATTGATTTTTTTGAGTTTTTTGTGTGTATTCCTTCCATTCGGACAGTGCATGTTGTGATCCGGTAACCTTTTTATTCAAGAATCTCGACATGTAATCCAACTATTCACGGGGAAGACCGAATTTTTTTTATCAATTCGTCCATTCGGGAATCTTTTTTAAGGCCCGGGAGGATTTTAAACTTCTGTTTCAGAAAAAGCAGCACCCCATCATGTTGTTCATCGCATCCTTTTGTAAACCATTCAAAGGCCAGGTCATTTTCACCCATTCCGAGATAAATTAATCCAATATTATAGAACCCGACATATTGATTTTTGCCCAGTTCCCCGTTCAATCAGTTTTGCCTGTTTATTTCCAAACAATTTGACTTTCAGGGTATCTAAAATGGATAGGGATATCTCGTCCTGGATGTCAAATAAATCATCCATTTGCCTATCATATCGCTCAGACCAGAGATGAAATCCATCAGCGACGTTGATAAGTTGGGCGGAAATCCTTAAACGGTTACCAGACTTCCGGACACTGCCTGCTCAT
>JAFGEC010000551.1 GCA_016931775.1 Candidatus Zhuqueibacterota bacterium
ACGTGCTGTTGTCGTTACCGCCGATGAAATGTGCAAAATCGTCGAGCAGGAAGGCGTTAAAAAAACCGCTCAAAAAGTGGATGTGGTAACAACCGGAACGTTCGGCCCCATGTGTTCCTCAGGAGTGTTTATCAATTTTGGTCATACCCGGCCGCGAATCCGGGCAACAAAAGTTTGGCTCAACGATGTGCCCGCTTATGCCGGTATTGCTGCGGTGGACTGCTATATTGGTGCAACCGAATTAAAAGATCACCCCGATGACCAGCATCCGGATATGAAATACGGTGGCGCCCATGTGATTCATGATTTAGTACGCGGTGAAACGGTTGTGTTGAGAGCAAAAAGTTATGGGACCGATTGTTATCCACTGAAAGAGACGGTCAAGAAAATCACAATTAAAGAGATATCCGATGCGATGCTGTTTAATCCGAGAAATGCTTACCAGAATTACAATGTGGCCGTCAATAAATCGGATCGGAAAATTTTCACTTATATGGGTGTGCTGAAGCCTAACCTTGGAAACGCCACTTATTGCAGCAGCGGCCAATTGAGTCCGCTGCTCAATGATCCTCATTTTCGAACAATTGGTGTCGGTACTCGTATTTTCCTTGGCGGCGGTATCGGATATGTCGTCGGACCCGGTACGCAACATAATCCTTGCCTGCTACCGGATAATAAAGTCTCTCTGCGAGCCGGCGGCACACTGGCAGTGAGTGGTGATTTAAAACAAATGTCTCCCGTTTGGCTTAAAGGGGCTCATTTTCCCGGTTATGGTGTTAGTATGCGGGTTGGGCTCGGTATTCCGATTCCTATACTCGATGAGGATATGGTGCTGGCCACAGCTGTGAATGATCAAGATATTACGGCACCGGTGGTCGACTACTCTCAGGATTATCCCCAAGGACTGTTTACAGCGCTTTGCAGAGTGTCTTATGCACAGCTCAGGAGCGGATATTTTGAAATGAATAATAAAAAAATCCCGACAGCCGGCTTGTCCTCTTACCGTCGAGCGTTGGAGATTGCCGAAATACTCAAACTCTGGATTCAGGAAGGACATTTCCTGATTACCCAACCCGTGGAGCATATACCCATCTGATGAAAACAGGAGGTTAAATGGCGGAATTTAAACTACCCGTGGTGATTCATGGAATAACAGGGCGAATGGGGCAGATCGCCCTTGGTGCGCTGAACAATATTGTAGAGCAAAAAACGGCAAAAGTTGATAATGACGTTATTGTTCCGGTACCCATCGGCGTCGGCCGGAATCCTGAGAAATTAAAACGGATCGCTGAAAATCAAGGATTAACGATTTATTTTTCCGATCCGGAACAGGCCATGGAACATGCGCGGCAGATCAATCCGTCTCAGCAAGTTTACCATAATACAGTCGCTACCGGTATCCGGCGCGAAATTATGCTGGACGCCCTTCGGTTTCTGGATGCCTCCGAAACATCCGTATATTGTGAAAAACCCCTGGCCGGCAATTATCGCGACGGTTTCGATATCGTGGATGCACTGGAAAAGGGCGGTTTTTTACACGGTGTTGTGCACCATATGCTGGCAACACCCGGGGTGCGCCGTGCTGTGGCGATGATGCCCGAGATTAAGCCTTTGAGCGCTCAAATGGTTTTCGGATATGAGGTCGGTTCCGGCTTGAGCGGAAACAGGGATTATTCAGGCCAGCGGCCGGATTTTAACTGGTTGTTCGACCAGGCCGGTGGTGGAATTATTCTCGATATGTGCCATGAAGGCTACCTGTCAAAAGGACTTTTCGGAGAGACGGAACGTCTGAGCGCGGTTGCACGTCTGCTCGTACCGCAACGACTGAGTACCGATGGGAAGACGATTATCGACTGCGATGTGGAGGATTACGCTGCTCTGCGCCGGGAGCACAAAGGCGGTGTCGTTAATATTTCTGCCTGGTCGTGGTTTCGGCGTATTAACTCGGAATTTGGTCCCCTGGAAATAACGGTAGATGGTGAGAACGGTTCGCTGGTGTTTGGTTTGTACGGCCTCAAGGTACAGTGGAAGGAATCCGCTCCGGCCAACCGGTGGGAAAAATCTGTGACCGGTCAAAAAATTGAGTGGCGAGACCACTGGCAATATCTTAATCTTGATTATCAGGATCCTTTTGCCTTTGAGCTGGCTGAATATCTGCAGTGCGTGGTAAAGAGAGAAAAATATCCAAAGGACGCCATACAGGCTTGTAATATCCTCGGTCAGGTGGAAGCACTGTACGAAAGCGCGTCACAGAACGGGCGGGTTATTGAATCAGCCGATATTCTGACTTTTCCCGCAAAAGTACCGTCCGGCTGGAAACCGGAACGGCTGCAGGGGAACGGATTGCTGGTTGAAATCGATCATTAAATCATGTCAGAAAAAAACATCACCATCCGGGATGTTTATTCCCGACAATCTTCCAAGGAAATTCTCGGTACAACCGCACTATACGGCCCATGGTTGCCGAGCGGTGAGTTTGACTGGCAAAGCTATGAAAATCTGGTTGTCGATGTCCTGAACAGCGGTGCCGTTCCCGCAACCAATGTAGATACCACATGGGCAATTTATAATGACTGGGAACTCACCAAGCAGCTGATCTGGAAAACTGCGGAAATCGCAGGAGATAACCAAGATAAAATAGCGCATTTCCGTCCTCTGGTTGTAGCGGGTCTGAATACCAATGATTTTGATGTCTCTGCCGATGAAATTACCCCGACATTAGCACGTCTGATCAGGGAAGTTGATAACGGCTTAAGGCAGCGCGGTATAACCCGGCGAATTCGATATATGCCTGTGCCCGATAAAAGATTATACCATGCGCCTTCGGACATTAAAGTAAAAACCTATCGCGATATCGGCAGGATGATCGGGGATTTTACAGACTTTGGGCTGGTGTTTTTTGAACTGGATATCGGTATCAGTGGATTCGGATCGAATTTTACCACCGATGAAATTTCGGAAATTTTAGTACAAACACCGGAAATTCAAGAATATAAAAGCGCTTTGATCAGTCGCAAGTCATTTACACGCTGTCCTTATGATTATTGTGATGACTTGTTGCGCATACAAATTGTCGAAAATACCGTACCGGACAGGGTCCAGTTCTCAACCGGCAACGATTGGTTTATCTCGCTCGCCCGGTACGGTAAAGGCATAAAAAATTTCGGTTATCTGCTCGGCGCATCACAAATGAGTCCTAAGCTGTTTCAAATGTGGCGCAACTATATATACCACCGCAAAGCATGTGCATTGGCATTGGAACAGGACCTTCAGGCGGCTGCCAAGGATTTTTGGACGCCCGGCAATGTGGGCATCTATCGCCATTATATTGCTGTCTTTTTGGCCATGACCGGTCTCATCTCCTTTCCGTTGCCCCATCCGCGTTGCGAACAGCGCTATCGTGTTTTACCTGAAGATTATTTTACTCCGCTGCGTCACGGCTTGCGATTGGGTCTGATCGATCCGGCAGATGTTATTAAAATCGTTCGAACGATTATACCGGGTTGTTCGGATATGACCTCAAACGAAATTAAAAACAGGACCTTTTGGATGGGTTAAATTCGACCTCGTCCTTCACACACACACATTATTACAATATGTGTGTGAAGGCAATCGGAGCTGGGGAAAAAAAGTCTTTATCGGCAGGGAGGTTTTCTCGCCTCTGCACCATAATCGGCTGACGCTCCAGATTATTTCAGTAAAGTACATCTATTGGTTTGGTATCCGTTTTCCGTTATCTGCCTTTACCGTCGTATTGGTAGGTACGCCGGCCCGTTGCCATCCAGCTAACACCCATATTCATATCCGTGATCTCTTCGGATAATCTGCCGTTGCCATCGTATGTATATTTTATACGGCTGATATCTTCCCATTTGTCGATATTCCACATTTGTGAAAGAGATTCGATTTTTTGATTCTTATTATTAAATGTATCGGTGTTTCTCATAAAACCTTCCCAGGCTTTGTCTTTCCACTCGTACATGACGAGTTCGTAAAAGTTACCGTTTTTATCATAAGCATTTGTGGCTCTTGATGTATTTTGCCAATTGCCGCCCACCAGATCCTGGACAATGCTTTATGCTCTGTTTTTGCTGGAATATAGAAAAGAATACCAATTTTTCAAGCAAACTTGCCGCCTGATGCAGATTTTCCTTGATATTGTTCAATTTTTTTATCAATATATAGCTGAAAGGTAAACAAATAACTTGGGAGGGAAAGATGAGAACGCCATTGTTTATATTTTTCTTTTTATTTTATTGTCTGGCTATCCTGCAATTTATTCCCGGGTTACCTTTTGCAGCAAATCAAGCAACGAGTGAAATTTCTCGTTCGGTCTTTACAACCAATGTTATAAATAATGAACCTGTTGACGATCTCGAAAATATTACCACCGACACAAGAACCGTATATTATTTTACGGAATTGAGGGGAATGAATGGACAAACCGTCACACATCGTTGGTTATACGGAGGGGAAATTGTAGCGGAAAAGGTCTTTGCTGTGCAAGGTAACAGAGACCGTATATATTCCAGTAAAACGCTCACATCGGAGTGGTTGGGTACATGGACGGTGGAAGTACGAGATAGCGGAGGCAATTTACTGCAACAGGACTTTTTTGTTTATCAACAACCTGTGGCTCGGGAAACCGAATCCGCTTCGAACAATACCATACAGGTAAAACCCGTTAAAACATCACCAAATCCATTTATTGTGAAGCCAATAACACCTGCGCCCACGACGACGGAAACTTTTTCAGAGTCGGAAGAAACAAGTGAGGAAAGGACTTTCGTCCCCAAACCGCTCGTCCCCGGCCGAACACCGGCTATTGTGAAACCGGAAGAACCGCCGGTTGCGGTTACTGAAGATACGGAAGCAGCGGATGCCGGAGAACCGGTATCTCCTGAACCGGAGGAGGCAAGTGAGGAGCAAACTTTGGCCCTTCAACCGCTCATCCCCGGCCGAACACCGGC
>JAFGEC010000552.1 GCA_016931775.1 Candidatus Zhuqueibacterota bacterium
CTAGAATTCCATAAAATCCAGATAAAATCTTGTTTATTAATAATCTGCGTTCAATCCGTGTCGATCCGTGGCTAAAAAAAATAAGAACATAGTAATCATTATAAATAATGATAATGACAATATCAGTACAGCTAAATAAGGTTAACGGCTATGCGCTTTGCGGGGGGAGGATCACCCCGCATCCTTTTAGAACGAAAAAACAAAGCGACGGGCAGGAAAAGGACGGAGGTGCAAAGAAATTCTTTTTCGCACGAGCGGGGAAGCCGGAGCGGACCCAAAGCCCATCCTTTATTCGTCGATTTCAATGCTCCAACAGGTGAAAGATTATAACTTTGCATCTTTCATCAAGATGGTCATATTGTGAGGTCTAGCGTTGTCCAGGACACCTGGATGCCCGCCTGCGCGGGCATGACAAAATGTTAATTGTTGGAAAAATCTCAAACTGTAATCTTGGAAATGATCAAATATTTCAGTTATAAATACAAAACAAAATTTTGAGGGATTACCACAACACTAATAACTTGACATCAATGGAAAAAATTAATATATTCTCGAAATAATTTGAGGAGTCAAATGCGCGGTTTCACAGCAAAGACATATAACAGCATATTGGGGAATTGGTGGGGCTGGTGGTTTACCATGTCTACGCACAGTGGGACTGAGGCCCGAATATAAAGTCAATTTTTTATAAATCTCAAGCCCGCTGTGAGACACAGCGGGCTTTTTTTTTGTAGTACAGTTTTTTAATTCACATAAATCTTTAACCACGGAGGATATGAATGGAACAGACTAAAATCTTTCTCGACGAAAAGGATATGCCCCGTCAATGGTACAACCTGGCGGCCGATCTGCCTCACCCGCCGCTGCCCCCGCTGGGCCCGGATGGAAATCCCGTATCGCCGGATATGCTGGCACCGGTTTTCCCGATGAACATCATCGAACAGGAAGTCAGTCCCGACCGCTGGATAAATATTCCGGAAAAAGTACTGGAAATTTTAACTCTCTGGCGTCCTTCGCCGCTGTACCGCGCCAGGCGGTTGGAAAAGGCCCTGGGCACTCCGGCAAAAATCTATTATAAAAACGAGGGCGTAAGTCCGCCGGGAAGCCACAAGCCCAACACTGCCGTAGCACAGGCGTATTACAACAAAGAATTCGGTATCGAACGGATCACAACCGAAACCGGCGCGGGTCAATGGGGCAGCGCACTGAGTTTTGCCTGTTCCCTGTTCGGCCTGGAATGCAAGGTTTACATGGTTCGCATCAGTTTCGAGCAAAAACCGTTTCGCCGCCTGATGATGGAATCCTGGGGCGCCAGGTGTGTCCCCAGTCCCAGTACCGAAACCAAAGCCGGCCGTGATATCCTGGCCGCATCACCCGACACCCCGGGGAGCCTGGGTATCGCCATCAGCGAGGCCATCGAAGCAGCTGTGACCGATCCCACCGGTAAAACCCGTTATTCACTGGGAAGCGTACTCAATCACGTCATGCTGCATCAGACCATTATCGGTCTGGAAGCCAAAAAACAGCTGAACATCGCCGGCGTAAAAAAACCGGATATCGTGATCGGCTGTGCCGGCGGCGGCAGTAACTTTGCCGGATTGGCCTTTCCGTTTGTAGCAGATAAAATCAACGGAGCGGAGATTGAAATTTATCCTGTCGAACCGACATCCTGTCCCACAATGACAAGAGCGCCTTATTCATACGACTTTGGCGATACGGCCATGACAACGCCGTTGCTGCCCATGCACTCACT
The DNA here is from genome assembly GCA_016931775.1 of Candidatus Zhuqueibacterota bacterium. Classification (GTDB taxonomy): domain Bacteria; phylum Zhuqueibacterota; class Zhuqueibacteria; order Residuimicrobiales; family JAFGEC01; genus JAFGEC01. Next base: position 1,754 of record JAFGEC010000552.1, read on the forward strand.
GGGGCATGCTTTTGTACCGCCTCCCATTCACGCCGGCGGACTCAGATATCACGGAATGGCACCTCTGGTAAGTCATGCTATTCAAGAAGGCCTGATAACACCGCGTGCATATCACCAGCTGGAATGTTATGATGCGGCTGTGACCTGGGCGCGTACGGAAGGTTTTATTTCAGCTCCGGAAACCAGCCACGCCATCGCGGCGGTGATCGATGAAGCGAAAAAAGCAAAAGAAGAGGGCAAAGAAAAAGTCATCCTCTTTAACTGGAGCGGTCACGGACTCATGGACCTGACAGGTTACGACGCATTCTTTCAGGGCAAACTGGTGGATTATCCCCTGCCCGAAGAAGAGATTAAAAAGTCGACTTCTGTTATGAACGGTCTGCCCAAACCACCTGCAAAATTCGAATAAAAAATTGAGCGCCCGGTTTTTGCCGGGCGCTACTTATTATGATATCAGAATACGATACATTGGAAAAAAGGTGCCCGAAACTGGGACACCTGGTACACTTTAAATACTGCCGGATTTGCGAAACCGGTTTGGCCTGCAACCGCATCATAAAATGCTGGCAGACCTCAATTGAGGTGGAGCGGTATATGCAGCAACATTTTTCCGAGTCTGAACTACAGAAAATTTTTGCGCCGCCAAAACCGAAAATGACATCCATACTGGAATTGATACAAAAAGCACAGGAATTAAAAGACGAAAAAGCCGGCTGACCTCACTGACGTGTTATCCACACCACATCCAGGACGTTAATATCCCCATCACCGTTCACATCCGCTTTTTCCAGTGCTTCCCCCGAGCAGTGATGTCTTCCCAGCCATATATCGGCGGCGAGTAACGCATCATTCCGGTCGACCCGGTCATCATCATTGATATCACCGGTCAGACGGTATTCAATCGCAGCCAGTGCATTCACCAATCCCCAGCCGTACAGGTTATCCGGTTGGCCGGAACGGTCGGCAGTATTTATTAATGCTTCACGTAATTGCATAGGTGACCAAAAAGGATGCGCCTCCACTAAAAGCGCAGCAACTCCCGCGACGAGAGGTGTCGCATAAGATGTTCCGTTTGCACTGGTATAACAACTCGGACACAAGGTGCTCGCCATCCGCACGGATTGTCCCATAGCCACGACCTCCGGCTTGATGCGGCCGTCGAAGGTGGGTCCCGAAGAACTGAATCCGGTTATAAAGCCGTATTTATCCACCGCCCCGACCGTAACGATGCTGTCGGCATCAGCAGGCGCCGTTATGTAATACCAGGGATCATCACGTTCATTTCCGGCGGAAACCAAAACCAAAACGCCTTTTGCCGCTGCTTTTTGTGCCGCTTGTGAGGTAATTGCGGTCTTGCCGTCCATATCCTTATAGGTATACCAGTCGATATATCCAAGCGATGTTGTCACAATATCGGCACCTAAAGCTTCGGCCCATTCCAATGCGGCGACCCAATTGTCTTCCTCTATCACGGTTTCACCGCGCATATCCTCGGTTTTACCCAGTAAAAAATCCGCACCGAACGCCGGACCGTACAAAAAACCGTCCATCTTTCCCCCAACGACCGATAAAACCTGTGTACCGTGTGAATCCTGATTCCCGGCGTCACCCGGTTCGTTTGCCGTGTTGTCGTCGTTAAAGACAAAATCATATTCCGCAACCTTGTTGATAAAATTTACGGCCTCATGTTCCAGCCAGAAACCCGTATC
>JAFGEC010000005.1 GCA_016931775.1 Candidatus Zhuqueibacterota bacterium
CAGTCCGGACTTTAAGATCGGCAGGGAGCTGCGGGCTCTGATCGGAAACGCTGATCTGGATGCGGAACGCACCATTCAATATGAAGTGGGAATTCAACAACAGCTGGCGAAAACCCTCGGCGCCGATATCACCGTATACTATAAAGACATTCGCGGTTGGATTTCAACCTCGCCCCTGATTGAAACCGATGATATTTATTTAAGATATTCCAAAGTCGTCAATAAGGATTTTGCCAATGTTCGTGGTATTACTGTTCAATTAGACAATCGGTTTTCACGTGGATTCGGCGGGAGTCTGGATTATACATATCAGATTGCCGAGGGCATTAACAATGCCCCGGCCGATGCGTACAATGCCATTGTCAACAACCAGCAACCACGTAATTATCTCATTCCCATGTCCTATGATCTGCGTCATAAACTGGACATTTCGTTACGTGCGCGGAAGTGGGGCTGGCTTGCCTCTTTGATCTGGAGCTTCCGCACCGGATTCCCTTATACGCCTTCTCCTCCACGCGGCGAAAGCATCGGTGGTTCTGCTTTTGTGGGCTGGCGGCAGAACAGCGAGGTACGTCCGACCATTACCAATACGACACTGCGTCTGGAACGTGAGTTCAAAACCGGATCGCTCAATCATTTGTTCTTCATTTACGTCTATAACCTGTTCGATCAAAAAGGCGAGACGAACGTTTATTCCGACACAGGGACGGCTCGATACACGACATTTTTGGATAAAGATAACATTCAGTACGACCCGGCACGTGTCGGTACCATTGACTATTATATAGACCGGGATAACGTGGGTTTTTTCCAAAGCGCACGTTCCATTGAATTTGGCTATTCAATTAAATTTTAATGACCTGGAGTGATCAATGAAAATAATTCCCACCATTTTATTAATTTTACTTTTTTCGACGGCCTGTTTGTATTCACAAATGGACGAACTGCACGGCGATTACGGTGCACGGGCCATGAATGTGCACTCGGGCAACCGTTTGCGTATCACTTTTTTTAATGACGGTATGTTCGGCCGTAAGAATGATGCATTACATTACGGCGGTGACTGGCCTAAAAATAATATAAATAAGGCCCGGTATATCCCGGGTTCCAGCCAGCTTGTGGGATCGGAGGTGATCGATAATAACGGACAGAAAATACACATTGTGTCCGAATCCGATGTGGGTATGTCGGCGCCAAGCACAGGCGACCGCTCGCCTACGGGAGACTGGTGGACCTTTTTACCGTTGCCGGGATTCCACAATCCGCAAAATCAGGCTGTGGCCATGAGTCACGACAAGACCTCATGGCCGGGATTCTGGCCGGATAAAATTCAGGCTGAGGATCCGGGTTGGGTCGGTTCCTGGAACGGATATTTCGGAAGGGACCAGTTTAACGCCGACCAGGAAAGTTATTTCATTACGGATGACTATAATAATCTGGAATTTGATTTTTATCCCGATACCACCAACCTGGACCGGGGTGGACTCGGCATCCGCATCACCACAAGAGGTCTTCAATGGACGAATGTGCTGGTTGAGGATATTTTATTCATGTTGTTTGATATAAAAAATATCGGTACGCACCTTCACGATCGCATTGTATTTGGAAACAAAACCGGTTTTACCATGGGATCATCTACCACGGCCGGTGACGGTGCCGATGATATGGGCAAGTTTATTCTCGAAGAAGACCTTGCCGTCGCCTTCGACTATGACGACAGGGGGGCACCCGGCGGCTGGAGTCCGGTAGGTTTTGTCGGTGTGGCCTATCTGGAAAGTCCCGGCTACCCGTACGATGGCATCGATAACGATGCCGACGGCGCTAATGGTTCGGGTGATATTATCTCCGAACAAACGTTCGAGCCGAGGGCCGTTAATCAGGGCGATCTGCTGGTTTTTATCGACTATACCACCTTTGAGCGAACCGTTGCCAGGGCGTTTATTGATACTCTCGACAATCCTTATTATTATATGAAAAATGACTCTATTAAACTCATGTACCTGAAACAGGAGTTTCTTTTTACCCCCGGTGATACCTTGTATGAAATCGAAGTGGATAATCTGGATAACAACTTTAACGGAATCATTGATGAAAACAACGGCAGCCGGTTCGGTAAAGATCCCAATAACCAAATCCAGCGTTACCTGTATGTCGGCAACAAATTTATAAATTACATTACCGGTAATGGTCTGGATAATCCAATGATCGATGAAAGACGTGATGACGGAATCGATAACAATAATAATTGGGAAATCCTCGACGATGTGGGATTGGATGGCAACAAGTATACATTGGATACCGGCCAGGGCGACGGCCGGCCGACCTCCGGCTGGCAGAACGGCGTGGATACCGGCTTGCCGGGAGAACCGCATATTGATAAAACCGATATCAATGAGTCCGATATGATCGGTTTGACTGCATTTGAATTGGTCAAACCGTATTCTTCCCTGCCGTCGTGGGATGATGAACTGCTCTGGGAACATCTAAAACCCGGCTATCTGGATGATATCGTTCTTATCGGAGACGACACGGATATGGCATTCGGATCCGGTTATTTTGCCATGATACCGGAACAGATCGAACGGTATTCCATGTCACTGCAATTGGCTTATACGGAGCCCGATTTAATTCGTGTCAAGCATTGGGGCGGTTTGGCCTATGCTGAAAACTACCAGTTTGCCAAAGCACCCGATACCCCGGAATTAACGTTGGTTGCCGGTGACGGCAAAGTGATCCTATATTGGGACGAGATGGCCGAATATTCCATCGATCCGTTGGAAGGGAAAGATTTTGAAGGCTACCGAATCTACCGCTCCACCGATCCGCTGTGGAGCGATATGGAAACGGTTCGGGATGTTTACGGCAACCGGACCTATTATGTACCCGTCGCCCAATTTGACCTTGTGAATGAATACGAGGGCTATTTCCCCGAGACCAACCGTGGCGCCATGTTTAATCTGGGTGAAAATACCGGTCTCACTCATTCCTGGGTCGATACCACGGTTGCCAACGGCATCAAATACTATTATGCCATCACCTCCTACGACCACGGCAGTGCTTCGTATAATATCCCACCCACCGAGTGTCCGATCATAATGGATGTAAATTCTATTGGAGAGATCGAGCGCAAGGGAATCAATGTGGGAGTGGTTACGCCGGGTGTGAATGTGGCGGGAATGGAAACCTTGCCCGAAGGAACATATCCTGTGGAGAAAGCGAGTGGCTACGCCGAAGGCTACGCCACATACAAGATTGTTTCCCCCACCGAGGTGAAGGGTCAGCACACCTACCGTGTGACGTTCGCGGATACATTTGAGATCAATAGCTCGGCATTGTTGGGATGCACTTTAAATCCCGTAAGTTATTCGGTTTTTGACATTACAGATCATCAACTGGTTGCAGACAAATATCCTTACAGCAGCTCAGCAGTGGTGATCGATGGTGTGCAACTGGCCTTTAATTTTCAAGACGAGTTAGAACTCGATGTCGTCAATTCCCAATGGAGCCGTGCGGATATTTTGCCTTATTCTTTCACACCGCAGGTGTACAGGGATAGTGTCGCACAGGATATTATCGTCGGTAATTTCCGTATCGAGTTTGGTGATGTGGGACTGGATACGTCGATCTATTATGAGTTGGAAGAAAGAAGGATATGTGAAGCTATACCGGTCAATTTTTCCGTGACCAACCTTTTGACCAATAAAAAAGTGCCGTTTGCCTTTTACGAACAGGATGATCGCACCAACGGAGATGGATTTTTCTCCGTCCGCGCAATAACAAGACCGGATGAAATTATTTTTCTAAAATGGCAGGATAGTACCTATGTCAAGACCTGGTCCTTTAAATTAATCGCCAGCGAATCTCTTCCACCTGTCGAACAAATGCCGCAAAACGGCGATTATATCGACCTGATTTTTAAGAAACCGATATCCCGTGGTGATACGCTGTTTTTTACCACACCCCAGACGCCTGAATACGATGAATCCTTGGCGACATCAAATCTGGAAAAAATCAGTGTGGTGCCAAATCCTTATATCGTGACCAACGAATTTGAACCGGTCAATTATTACGATCAGGGCCGGGGCGACCGTGCGCTGCATTTTGTCAATCTGCCGGTCAAATGCACGATAAGGATATACACACTGAGCGGCCAGCTTGTGGATGTTATCGAGCATAGTACGGATTTATACGGTCGCGGTGAGGCGGTATGGGACATGATGAGCAAGGAGAATATGGATATCGGATTTGGAGTGTATGTATATCATGTGGATGCAGGCAAACTAGG
>JAFGEC010000553.1 GCA_016931775.1 Candidatus Zhuqueibacterota bacterium
ATCGACGGCAATGTGTACAAAACGATCAAAATTGGAGACCAGTGGTGGATGGCTGAAAATCTAAAAGTTGTACACTATCGCAATGGTAATCCGATATTCAATGGACTTTTAAATTTTGAATGGTTACACTTTTTAAACGGCGCCTATTGCAATTATGATAATGATGAAAGCTATCTCAGTAGCTTTTCTATCTAATATCTCTTAAAAAATATAAATTATAGATCAAAAGAAGAAATTAGTTGTGATAAAAAATATAATAATTTTTTCTTTGTTCCCGACACCGGTCCAAGGTTATCTAAATCATTTTCAATCGCTTTCTCATTTTTCGATAGACTGTTTAAATTTGTTTCCTGTCACAGGCAATATTCACATTTGAAATAAATATTAAAGAATGTAAATTGTCAACACCTGCTTAATCTTGTCCCCCACAAATCATTTGCCAAAGACCCTGTTTTTTTTTACATTAAAATACATCAATGAAAAAGGAGGTCGTTATGTCTTTTTTAAAATACAACAGGCGGGAATTTCTTCAAAAAAGTGCACTGGCCTCAGCCACTTTGGGTGCGGCGATCAGCGGAATAGCCGGAACGGAAACCAAAGAAACCGGGAAAAATATCCTCAATCAGCAGTCCGGTATGCGCTACCGCCGGCTGGGTAACACGGATATTTACCTGTCGGTGATCAGTTTCGGGGGACTGGTATCCGATGAGAGTGTCTACCACTATGGGATCGACAGGGGTGTGAACCTGATGCACATGTCCACCAGCTATAAAGGCGGTGAAGCCATGCGTGTACTGGCTAATGTCCTCAAGGCCAAACGCGACAAGGTCTATGTGGCCTTCAAGGATAATTTTGACGATATTGACGAGATCCTCAAAATTTTAGGCACCGATTACATCGACTTTTACATGATCAACCGTCATGCGGAAGAAGATGTCAAGGAACCTGGCCTGTTTCAGCGCTTTGAAGAATTAAAAAAAACCGGCAAGGTGCGGTTTGCCGGATTAACCACCCATAAAGATGTGCCGAAATGCGTTGCCGCCGCCGCTGAGCGGGAGGAATTTTCTCTGATTATGCCGGCAATGAATCAAACCGCCTATGATTCCATGACCAAAGAGATCGAAGCCGTGCACAAGAGCGGCAAGGGCATTATGGTTATGAAATCCATGAAAGGTATCGAAGATAACGAACTGGAAACGGCATGGCTGAAAAAATTATTGCAGGATCCGGCCATCACCACTGTTAATAAGGGCATTGGTTCGTTTGAAATGTACGACCGCTATGCCAAGGCCGCCTGTGAGGTGTTGACCGGCTATGAGGAACAACAGTTGTATAAATATGCTCAGAACAACCGCTCAAATAACTGCATGATGTGCAGCGCCTGCGAAAAGGCCTGTCCGAACAATGTGGAAATATCGACCATTTTACGCTGCAAGGACTATTATCTGGAGCAGCAGAACGATCCGCAAACCGCACTTGACACAATGCAACGTTTGAATAAGATACAATTGAACACACGGATGTGCGCCGATTGCCGGATCTGTGAGTCGGTCTGTCCAAACAATATAGCCATTGTCGACCGGCTGGTGCGTGCGCGGCAGTTATTTGCCGATTGTTTTGTTTAAGTGTGCGGTCTGCTGCAATGGATCCGGATATTGATACATCATGGCTGTGTGCCGTTGCAATTTTAAAACAACCGGATCGGCAGGTCGGTCGGATTTGGCTTTAGATTATTAAATCCACTTAAACCCGGGAAGCGGACCACGGGCACAATATTACGGTGTGACGAATGATAAAATACTATTTTATAAAGGCGATATCATGAAAAACAGACGGGATTTTTTGAAAACGGCATCCCTGGGTATGGTCTGGTCGTCGGCTCCGTTTTTTACATCCTGCAGAAAAAAGAAAAAATTATCCCCGAACGTCATTTTAATTATAACCGACGATCAGGGTTACGGCGATTTGGGTGCAACGGGGAATCCGGTGATCCAAACACCGAATCTCGACGCCCTGGCTGAACAGAGCACCGAGATGACCCAGTATTACGTACACCCGGTTTGTGCACCGACCCGCGCGTGCCTGATGACGGGCCGGTATAACTACCGCACCCGCGCCATCGATACGTTTGTCGGACGTGCCATGATGGAGCCAGAAGAGATCACGCTGGCGGAATTGTTAAAGAAAAACGGATATGCCACCGGTATTTTCGGCAAGTGGCATCTGGGTGACAATTACCCGATGAGGCCCCAGGAGCAGGGATTTGAAGAAGTCCTGGTACACCGGGGTGGCGGCATCGGTCAACCTTCCGACCCGCCGGGTGGGGAAGGCAAATACACTGATCCAGTGCTTTTCCATAACGGTACGCTGGTAGAAAAAACAGGTTATTGTACGGATATTTATTTTAATGAGGCCATGTTATGGATGGAAAAAGTGCACCGTGAGGGCCGTCCTTTTTTTATCTACCTGCCCACCAATGCACCGCATACACCCTTACACGACGTCCCGCCGGAACTCTATGAGATGTACAAAAAGAAAAATCTCGCCAACGATTTGTTCCCGCAGGAAACAGGACATCCGTTGAGCCATAAAGCCGATCAGGACCGCATGGCACGGCTTTACGCCATGATCACAAACATCGATCAGAATGTGGGCAGGTTCCTGTTTAAGCTCGAAAACCTAAAGATCGAAAACAACACTCTGATCCTGTTTATGGTGGACAACGGTCCGCAGGGCCGCCGTTATGTGTCCGGTTTTAAAGGCGAAAAAGGCACCGTGTACGAGGGCGGCATCCGCTCCCCTCTCTACCTCCGCTGGCCGTCGGAATTAAAAGCCGGTTTGAAAAACGATCGTGTGGTCGCGCATATCGACATTCTGCCGACCATCATGGAAGCCTTCAACCTGGATGTTCCGGAAAACATACAGCTGGACGGCAGGAGCTTTTGGCCGCTGCTTAAGGGTGAATCCGACAGCTGGCCCGACCGCAATATCTTTATCCAGGCACACCGTGGGGATAAACCGGTTTTATTCCATAATTTTGCCGTTCGTAATCAGGATTGGAAACTTTTACACGCAAGCGGTTTTAGCCGGGAATTTTTTGAAGGCCAGCCGCGCTTCGAGCTGTATGATATGAATAACGATCCCATGGAAATGCTGAATGTGGCAGAAAAGCATCCTGAAAAGGTTGAAGAGTTGAAAAATGCATACAGGGCCTGGTTTGAAGACGTCGGCCGTACGCGGCCGGATAACTATGCGCCTCCGCGTATATATATCGGGACTGACTTTGAAAATCCCGTTACACTGACACGTCAGGACTGGCGACATGAAAAGGGAAGACCCTGGGAGGAGGAGTCAAACGGATACTGGTTATTGTCTGTTGCCGAGTCCGGCCTATATAACATTACTCTGCGCTTCCATTCCGAAGGCCGAAACGGCCGGGCTGTTTTAAAAGCAGGCACTTCGGAACACACTCAGGCATATCGCGCAGACCAGACCGAGATCGTTTATAAAGATATTCCTCTGGAAACGGGCGACCTGACTTTAAAAGCGACGTTGAGAACAGGGACAAACGAAAAAGGCCCGTGGCAGGCGGACGTTCTTCGGGTGAAATAGCGCACTGTTTAAGGAAAAGAATTCATATAGGAGGGAAAAATCGGAACTGCTATTGAAGTCCATCGCCGTATCACACAAAATCGGCGGGACGTATCCAGGCAACTGTTGCGTTCGGCAATAATCGTTCCGGTGTCCGTCCTCCAAAATGATAGGATATTTAAAATGTTGCAGAAATCAAGACGCGAATTTATCCGGGATAGCGCCCGGGGTGCCGGCGGAATGATGGCAGGAGCGGTTGCCTTGCCGAACGCCGTTTCTACAAAGATCCAATCCCCGAACGACCGTATAAACATCGGGGTGATCGGCTGCGGCGGCCGCGGCCGGTACCTGGCCCGTTTTTTTATCGAACAGGGGGCTCAAGTGACCTGTCTTTGCGACCTGCACCAGCAGCGGATCGAGGAAGTTTGGACGTTTATCGCTGAATTGCAGAAGCAGAAACCAAAATATACGCAGGACATGCAGCAGGTTTTTCAAGCAAAAGATGTGGATGCCGTGGTCATTGCGCTGCCGGATCACTGGCATGCGCTAGCCACGATCCGGGCCTGTGCAGCCGGCAAAGATGTGTATGTTGAAAAACCGCACGCGCACAATATCCTTGAAAGCCGTAAAATGGTTGAAGCGAAAAAGAAATACAACCGGATCGTACAGGTAGGCACCCAGAACCGCAGCGCACCTTATAATCATGCAGCTCTCGAGTACGTTCGCAGTGGGGTGCTGGGTGATATTTTTCTGGTCAAGGTTTACAATTTAAAACCGGGTGAGCCGTTTTATTTCGGCGATCCGGGCACTCCGCCGCCGGTTTTCGACTGGGATCGTTGGCTGGGACCGGCTTCCGATCGGCCGTATCATCAGGATATTTTTAGGAATTTCGGCTGGCACCAGTTCTGGGATTTCAGCGGGGGTGATCTGGCCGATGATGCGGCGCATCAAATCGATCTTGCCGTCATGTTGATGCAGGTCAACGTATCGCCCGGTACCGTCTCCTGTTCAGGCGGCCGCCTGGCTCACAAGGGTGACGATTCCCAGGTGCCTGATCTGCAGATCGTAAATTATGATTTTAAAGATTTTGTGATGGTTTTGGAACATGCCAATTATCCGAGATATATGCAAAAGACCACCGCCACGATCCGCCGCAATGACGAATTTCCCTACTGGACGCAGAACGCCACCCGCATCGAGTTGTACGGCAGCGAATTGTTGATGATTGTCGGCCGCCATGGCGGCGGCTGGATATCCATGACCAGCGGCGGCAAAATTGTCGACAAGATGTACGGCCGCCCATCCGACGAAGCTCATGTTGCCGATTTTCTCGACTGCGTCAGAATCCGGAAACAACCCCATGCGGATGTTGAAATCATTCATACCAGCTGCTGTATGCTGCACATGGCCAACATAGCGTATCGGGTGGGAAATCGGAAATTGTATTATGATTCCGTCGACGGGCTATTTGACGATGCCAGTGCGAATAAACTTCTAGGGCGTGAGTATCGCCAGGGTTATGAGTTGTGATATTTCACACAATATGATAAAAAGTGCTTGAAATTTTAGCTTTGTAATCGTATATTGTGTTAAACTGTCAAAGCATGTATATAATGCTTTGATTTTTCACTACTAGAGAGCTTTTCTCTGTAGGTTTAAAAGTCTGTTTTATGTTATTATCACTCATGGCAACACCAGACAGGCAACGTTTCTTCTTTTTTTAAAATTTGGTGCTTGAGCACCTAAGGAGACATTCATGCGACAAAATGGTAATTTGTTGATTTTTTTCGCATTATTGTTCGGAATCTCACTGATGTGCAGTTGTTCATCGGTGATGCACAACAATCTGACTGTTGAAGAAAGAAAACAACAGGTCGAGAGGGATAAAAAGAACCTCCCCAAATTGGTCCATAATGTACTCGGCGATATTCGCGATCAAAGATCGATCCGTGAACTGGGGCTCATTTGTTTACGGTTCGAAAAATACAAAAAGGCCCGTTTGTTTTTAAAACGGGCATCATCGCTGGATAAAACTGACAACAAGGCCAAATTTTATTACGGATTGGCATTGGAAATGAACGATCAAACCGACGAGGCACTCGATGTTTATCGTGCGTATGATTCGGTTTCATCCTTTTCCCCTTATCATCGTGCTATGCGCGGCCGTTATGACTGGCTGACACGCCGGCGCATAGAGGAAGAAATGCGAAATCTGATGCAACAGGAAGAGAAAATCGGCCTGGATTCACTGGATATGGACGCAATCGCCATTTTCCCTCTTGTCTATCAGGGTGATAACTCTGAATATGAACCCTTAGGCAAGGGTTTAAGTGAAATGATCATTACCGATTTGAGTCAGGTTACTGATTTACAGATTGTAGAACGGGTTCGGTTGAACACTCTGTTTGAAGAGATGAGCCTGGGACAAACCGGTCTGATTGATGGGAATACGGCGCCGCGTTACGGCAAACTTTTGAGGGCCAATCGCATTATCAGCGGCGTATATGATGTATTGGAAGGGGAAAAACTGACAATGGAAGTGGAATACTGGGATTTCCCGAATCGTGAGCCCTCGGCTGAACAGTCCAAGGAAGATAAACTTACCGAGCTGCTTAAGCTTCAAAAGGAGCTGGTACTCGATCTTGTGACGGATATGGGTATATATTTAACACGGGAGGAAAAAGACCGGATTTTGCGCATTCCTACCAAAAATTTACAGGCTTTTATGGCCTTCTGCCTTGGTGTAGAAAGTCAGGACAATGGTGATTTTTCACAGGCGGCTGAACATTTTCAAAAAGCGGTCGATCTGGATCCCTATTTTGACCTGGCCGCTCAACATATGGACGAAAATATGGCAATGGGTGCTATGGGAGTGGATAAAAATCAGCTTGTTGCCAACCTGAACCGAATCGAACAACCGATAAATCAGCCGTTAAGCCCCGGACAGATGACGCGCAACCGGCTTCAAATGACTTTGTACAATATCGGTTCCTTTTTTGTGCCGGGCCAGGATAATCGAGAGGCGCCGGAAGAAGCTGTCAGTGCCGGGATGAGCTCCGGATTTGGCGATTTGCCGGATCCACCGGGTACACCGGGAGCACGCTAATATGAGGAGGTGGAGGGTCTGGTATGAAAATTAATCGTTATATACTTCTGTTGTCAGTTATGTTGCTGCCTTGTTTGACGCTTGCACAATACGATAACTGGAGGAATTTCAGGAGCGGTAATCAGGTGAATGCCCTGCTGCTTCGTGATGATGTTTTTTATGCAGGCACCAACGGGGGGCTGGTCGAAATAAGTCGTGAGACCGGTGATCAGATTTATTTCAACAAGACAAATTCCGGTCTTCCCGGCACCCGTGTAAACGCCATATCACAAGATCAGGCAAACCATTTGTGGATCGGTACGGATGTAGGCCTTGCCCGATTTGACGGCAGCGCCTGGACCATCTATAATACTTCCAATTCTGATATACCCAGTGACAATGTCACCTGTATTACCCAAACACCCGGCGGTGGCAAATGGATAGGTACCTACGGCGGAGGATTGGCATTTTTTGACGGCGCGACATGGCTTGTGTTTGATGCAACCAATTCCGGTCTGCCGGTGAACAATATATTGTCCGTAACCCTTGATCCGGATCAGAACCTCTGGATCGGCACGGAGAACGGCGGCCTGGTCTATTACGACCAGCTTCAATGGACGGTTTACAATATGAACAACTCGGAAATTCCGAGTAATACGGTTTATTCCGTTGCCATGCAGAGTTCCGGCACCAAGTGGATTGGAACGGCGTACGGCGGACTGGTTGCATTAATGGGCGATGGCAGGTGGTTTATTTTCAATACTTCAAATTCCGGTCTCGCTCACAATAATGTCTATTCCGTCGCGGTGGATATTGACGAATTGATCTGGTGTGCCACCGAAGCAGGCCTTTCCTATTACACCGGCAAATCCTGGGAGACATATGATACCATCACCTCGGGTTTGGCGGATAATTTCAGCCGCTGTGTACTGATCGATGGGGCGAACCATGTATGGGTGGGAACAAACCAGGGAGCGGCTCATTATACACGTGATATGTGGACCCAGTACACAACATCTGAGACCGGACTGCCCAGCAACCAGATTAAAACCATTGCGATTGATGCCAGTGGAACAAAGTGGATAGGTACCTCATTTAACGGTCTGGTCTCCTATAATGGTACAACTTGGACCGGATACAACGCCGCCAATTCCGATTTGCCCAGTGATCATTTGACGCATATTTCCGTCGATATCGCCAACAATAAATGGATCGCAACCGATTACGATGGACTGGCGCGCCTGAGTATGGGTGACGTGGGTCTAACGTGGCAGATTTTTAATATGCGGAATTCCAGTCTGCCGGATAACAGTATTTATACCGTTACCTCGGATTCTCGTGGGATCAAGTGGATCGGTACCAGTTACGGCGGGCTTGCTGAATATGATGATTCCGAATGGCATGTCTATAACTTTTCAAACTCGGGTTTGCCGGATAACGGCGTTCGATGTATCGGTATAGATATCGACAACAATAAATGGATCGGAACCAGTTTCGGGGGATTGGCAGTTTTTAACGGTGAAAGTTGGCAAACATACACAACCATTAATTCGGATTTACCCGACCAGACGATTCAATCCCTGGCCCTTGATACCGACGGTTCTATCTGGATCGGGACCGCACTCGGTGGATTGGCGCACTTTGATAAAAAGACGTGGAACATATATAACGTAAAAAATTCGCAGGTACCGAATAACAATATCACTTCGATCGCAGTCGATGGAAACGGGATCAAATGGATCGGTACGCCCACAGGACTTGCCGGGTTTGATGGAACGAATTGGACGGTTTACACATCCTCCAACTCGGGTCTGATAGACGACCGTGTCAATACAATCATTGTCGACAGTGATAACGTGAAATGGATCGGCACGGAAAACGGATTGTCCTCTTATGGAAATCACCAAACCGCCACTTCGCCCAAAGTAACTCTGTCGATGACCACGGTTGATTTTGACGTTGTCGCCTTGGGCGACAGTTCAACGAGGCATATTACACTTACAAATAGCGGAAGGGCGGATTTACAGATATTCGATATTAACCTGCAGGGATGGGACAAGGCGGATTTCCGGATTACCAGCAGCACGGGATTTGCCGTTTTGCCGCCGACTGAAATTATGGATATCGACATGACATTCCGTCCTACAGTGGGAGGATCCCGGCAAGCGGTTTTGAGAATAGATACTGATGCAGCTTCCAGTCCGGATAGCGTTTCGCTGACCGGATTCTGTCTTGCACCGTCCATACGGATATCTTCTGAGGCAATAAATTATGGGAGTGTACGTGTAGGACAAACCTTGCGGCAATCATTTTCGATTATGAATACCGGTTTGGTAAATTTGAATGTTAATAAAGTATCGATCGACGGACTCAATCGAATAAATTTTGTTGTCGATACCACGGGCTTTGTTTTGACGGAGGGTCAGTCGAGAAATGTCGAAGTTGCTTTTACTCCGGATCGAGTCGGAAATTTTTCGGCAAATCTGAATATCTCCAGTAATGCCGGCGAAAACAACATCGCTCTTTCGGGCACCGGCATCGATCCGGTTATTACACTTTCGGCGTCATCTCTCACTTTTGGAACGGTAAATGTGGGTAATTCAGCTGTTGATTCTTTGCTGGTAACCAATTCGGGTACAGCCGTCTTAAACGTGACACTGGTTAATTTGGCTGGTGTGGATGCCGCAGCTTTTAATGTGGACGTGACATCTTTTAACCTTAATCCCCGCCAATCGCAAAAATTGAAAGTGACATTTTCGCCCGATCGGGTAGGAGAATTTAATGCGTTTCTCAATATCTCTACCAATGTAGGCCTCTCACCGGTCACATTGACCGGGAACGGTATTGCACCTCAAATTGCAGTATCACCCTCTGTCATCAATTTCGGCGGTGTGGATAAAGGTGTCAGAGCGTCCAGCTCTTTTGCGATCGAGAACAGTGGAACGGCTGTACTCGAAGTGACCGATATTACGATTAGCGGCACCCATGCCGTCTTTTTTAGTGTGGATTCAACATCCTTTTTTATTTCTCCAGGTGAATCGAAACGCGTTGTGGTCTTTTTTACGCCGGATGATGCCGGACCATTCAACGCCGTTTTCAATGTGAGCAGCACCGGCGGCACCGTTTTTATCAACGCCACCGGAATCGGATTGGCACCGCAATTAACCGCCATGCCGGACACATTAACGTTTGGCACCATTGAGGTCGGCAATACGTCCTATAAAAATCTGATTATAAAGAACACAGGTACCACCTTGCTGAATGTAAATGCCTCAGCATTGACCGGTGAACACGCCGACCGGTTTTTTGTGGCCAGTTTGGGATTCAGCCTGGCACCCGACGACAGCGAGGTGGTCAGTATGAGTTTTACACCGGATGTGGTTGGAAGTTTTACCGCATCGCTGGAATTAGCCACCAATGCGGGAACCCGTTCGATTCCCATTACGGGATACGGTGTTGCTGCGGGTTTATCGCTTAATCCCATGGCCGTCAATTTTAGAAATGTGGGAATCGGTCTTACATCTCAGGATACAATTACGATTACCAATACGGGAACCGCTGTATTAAGAATTACGCCCAATAATATAACCGGCACCGACGCCATTTATTTCACAGTGACCGGTACAACACTGGTGGTCGAACCCGGCGCATCACAGGTGATTATTGTATATTTTAGCCCGTTGCGTAGCGGTACTCACTCCGCGACCCTTAATCTTGTCAGCAATGCAACCAATGCGGTTATTAACCTTGTCGGGAACGGTGTGGCACCGCTTGTCGCGTTTACGGATATTGAATGTTCATTCGGTGTCGTTCCGTTGGGAGAAGATTCATCACGCACCGTCTATCTATACAATAATAGTATCGCATTGCTGCAACTCCAGACCGCCGTCATTCTGGGCCCTCACGCCGGCGATTATTTGCTTGAAACCGTCGTCGATACAACGCTGCAGCCCATGGCATCTCTCGATCTGCAATGCCGTTTTACACCCACCGGCGCGGGTACGCGTACCGCATGGCTGGTTATTACCAGTAACGGGCAAAATAGTCCCGACTCTCTTGCTTTGCAGGGACGCGGTATGGATCTGGTCGTTCAGGTCGATTATGCCAAGCCCGTTTTGGATGCCGATTTTTCGATGGATATCGCTTATCCTGCTGATTATGAGCCTGTTTTCGGTAAACTTTTCTACCGGCGCGGTGGCGAAACGACGTTTCAATCCACAGATTTGGTTTATGAGGCCGACAATGTGGTCGGGGCGATTCCCAAGGTATTTGTCACCCTGCGGGGAATAGAGTATTATGTTTATTTAACAGACGGTCTCAGGCCTGTATATTTTCCGAATGAAAACGCTGTTGAAAATCCGGCTGTGGTTCAGGTGTCCGTCGAAAAGGCGGTGCCGCCCAACACCGTGCGTTTTGTCGAAGCCGGTTACAAGATGATTTCCGTTCCGCTTAAAATTCAGGATCCGTTTATACCTGCAGTTTTTGAGGACGATTATGGCGAGTATGATCGTCAAATATGGCGTCTGCTCCGCTATTCCAGTGGAAACGGTGGTTTTTTTATCGAATACCCCAACATCCAGGCGCATGTCGATCCCGGTATTGCTTTTTGGCTGATTACCCGTGACGGCAAACGGTTTGATGTGAGTAACGCACGTTCTACCGATACATCCAAACCGTTCACATTGACGCTGCAGCCGGGCTGGAATCAAATCGGCAATCCGTTTGCCTTCCCGGTGGCCTGGCGGGATATTGAAAAACCTGAAGTCATTTCGTCCTTAACCTGGTTTGACGGCTCTGAATATATCCCCGGTCGTGAAGAATTGGTCCCGTGGGAAGGCTATTTTGTATACAATAGCGATGAATTCGAGCCGGTAGATATCCTCATACCCCCCATTGAGCACACTGATATTATTAAAAAAGTGCGGCCCATAACCCATGCTTATCCCGGCGATTACAAGCTGCAATTGTCCGCTAAAATACCGGAGACTCCGTTCGTCGATACATACAACTATCTCGGTATTCTGGAAAACGCATCACCGGATCTCGATACACTGGATTTTTTCGAAGCACCGCCGATCGGCGAATATCTGCAGCTTTATATTTTTGAAAACAACCAAAAGTATGCCGGTAATTTTAAACCGAAAACCGAAACCGGACAGACCTGGCAGATAAAGATCGGTTCGAG
>JAFGEC010000554.1 GCA_016931775.1 Candidatus Zhuqueibacterota bacterium
ATATATGGAAAATACGGTTTATACCGGATGAACCGGGTGAATGGACGTATGTCTACGACTGGTCAGATGGTACCAAAGGTGGAAAAGGCAAAATTTTTTGCACCGCCAAAGGAGCCGGCAAGGGAATACTTCGACCTTATGAGCAGAATCCGCATTGGTTCGCTTACAATGGAACGGAGCCGGTCTGGCTGAAATCCTATTACGAAACGGGACATGGCTCTATTGGGCAGGACTTTGACTGGATTGTTGAAAATGTCTACTCTAAATTCGTTTCTGCGGGATACAATCACCTGCAAGTCAACTGGCTGTTGTCGCTGTGCTGTTTCGGCCAGTATTATAAGGATGGTCCTGAGCCTGAGACTCTGGATTTATCATTATATCAGGAAGGCGATATCTACGGCTCGATGAATCTGGATGTCTGGCGCAGAATGGAACAACATCTGGGATGGCTCAATGATCAAAATATTGGTGTGCACATGTTTCTGGGCGTAGACGGCAGTCGAAACGACGGCCCTGACTGGAGTAATCTTTCTTTTCAGGAAAGGGACTGGTTTGTGCGATACATGGTATCGCGGCTCGCACCTTATGCAAACCTGGCAGGATGGAATTTTGTTTGGGAAGTGCCGGGCGATCGGGAAGACAAAGAGCTGGGTTTTGTTCGATTGATCCAGAAATATGACATTTTTAACCATCTGCGCACTTATGAAGATGAAGCGCCCCGCGACAATGAGTATGCGCGTCCCGAGTACACATTTGCAGCGGTTGAAAATCACAGAATCGTAGCGAACGAACGGGATTTGGAGCGGCATCTTCTCAAAGAACCGTGGACACATCACATGGCCTGCCTTGTCGGTTATAAGGGGAAGCCGGTTTTTATGAGCGAGGGTAACGCCCTGTGGCGCCGTTACTGGCAGCAGCGCACAAAAGCGACACAGGACGATCTGCGCAGATCGGCCTGGGCCTGTGCAACCGCCGGCGCTTCTTTTACCTGGAACGGCCACGCGCATGAATATGAACTTTATGTCGACGGTCCTGAAGGATTGCCGTTCAATAAAGCAAATCCTTACACAGAATCGGAAAAATACATCAGCATTCTCGCGGATATTTTGGAAACTGAAGTGGTGTTCTATAAAATGGCACCGCACGATAAATTGCTCGCCGACAGTCCGGGATTGCGGGTTTATTTGCTGGCGGAGCCGGGGGCGCAGTATCTGGTGTTTTCGACCGAAGGTCAAGTTTTTTCGCTGAATATGGAAAAAGGAACTTATTCCTATATCGTATGGATCGATGCAAAGACGGGTAGAAAGGTGTTCAGGGAAGAAATGACTGTTAAAGACGAACAGGATACCGTTCCCTTTGACCCTCCAAACCGCCTCAGTGATTGGGTGCTGATTGTGAAAAATTCACAAGATCGGGAGTGAAATGAGTAATACGGGTAGAAATTCAGACATTGGTGGGAAATCCACGCTTGTCCAACGGCTCGACGCGTTTTACGAGTATGACAGAGAACCTGTGACAGAAAATAAACTTCATGGATGGAAAACGTTTATTGCCATGTTTTCCGGTGAACATGTGGCGGGTACGGAGTTTGTACTTGGTCCCCTCATGGTGATGCATGGTGTGTCTGCTTTTGATTTTTTTGTTGGTTTGCTCATAGGCAATATACTCGCGGTGCTCAGCTGGGCTTTTATGTGCGCTCCCGTCGGCGTAAAAACCCGGCTCACGATTTATTGGCAACTGAGAAAAACCTGCGGACCTTATTTAACCGTTGCTTACAGCGCTTTTTATGCCATCATTTTGTGCCTGCTGGCCGGTGCCATGATCAATGTGGCGGTGACAGCCATATCCATCCCGTTTGATATTCCGAATCCTGATTTTGTTAACGGGGATGTTATTCCCACCTTTCCCTGGATGGTCCTTGCTTTAATCGTTGGAATTGTTATCGCCGCGCTGGCTGTCCTGGGCTTTGAAAAGATTGCCCATTTTTCAAAAATCTGTGCGCCCTGGATGGTCCTTGTTTTTTTTGCGGCCTCTCTTGCGGTATTGGCTGATCTGAACGTAAACTCTTTCGGTGAGTTTTGGAAGGCGGCGAATGAAAAAATATTTACCGGCGTCCCGATTGGAAATAATTCCAAATATACTTTCTTGCACGTGGCCGGTTTCGCCTGGCTGTGCAATGCCACGCAGCATATCGGTATGGCCGACATTACGATTTTCCGGTACGCGAAAAAGTGGACGCAGGGATTTGCTTCAGCCTTTGGCATGTTCCTGGGTCATTATATGGCCTGGATCGCGTCCGGTATTCTTTGCGCAGCATACCTGGCGGCGGGTTTTACAAATCCGCAACCGGGTACAATCGCTTTGTTCGGCGCCGGAACGGCAGGTGCCATTTGCGTGGTCATTGCCGGCTGGACGACTGCCAATCCGACCCTGTACCGAGCCGGTCTGGCGATACAGGTCGCCACTCCGGACTGGAAACGCTGGAAAGTCACTTTTTTCGCTGGCGCTTTTATGATTATAACGGCCTGTATACCCGCCGTGAACGCCTATCTGGATCGCATCGTCGGTTATTACGGGTTGTTCTTTATGCCGCTCGGTGCTTTTATTTTTATTGATATTTGGGTGTTTCCCAAACTGGGATTGATCAGCAATTATGCCGAAAAGAAAAAGCTGTTGCTGAGCTGGCCGGCAGCCGTTGCCTGGATTGGATCTTTTGTAACCATGCTGTTTTTCTACGGCAAAGACAATTACCCGTGGTTATCACAGCTTCTTGGCGAACAGCCCGCCTGGCTGGCGTCCCTTCAAGCTGATTTATTATTTATGGTCGCCCCGGAGTGGATACTGTCCGTGTTGCTGTATATCGGCTTGAGTAAAATTCAACAACGAAATAGTGAGCATCACTAATATGAAAAATATACTAAAAATAGTCTCGTTTTCAGGCTTGCTGTTGACAGTAGCGCCTGCGTTCCTCGTGTTTTATCGTGTGATCGACAAACCGACCCATTTTCTACTTATGATTATCGGTACATTGCTTTGGTTTGCGTCGGCGCCGTTATGGATGAAAGGAACGTCTCTGGAATGAAAATAAAATAGCGGCACTCGGTCGCGAAGATTGTCTGCCTGTAATAGATTATAAACAATACTTTGACATTTTTATAACAAGAACCTGACGGAATAGAACAAACGAACCGAAGGATTAAATGTGTTCATTCCGCGTTGGGATGCTGAAAAATTCAAAATCATCTATGAGAATCCAGGTACCTTTATATGTTTGTTTAGCTGACGAATTCTAAATTAGGGATGTAAATAATTATGAGAACTATTATTTCTTTGTTTGTTATTTCATTGATCCTTTCCCATTTTCTGTATGCTCAACCAATTCAGAAAAACAGAGTCATTATCCTGACCGATATCGAAGCTGATCCGGACGATACACAATCTTTGGTTCGTCTGCTTTTATATTCTAATCAAATTGATATAAAAGGGCTCATTGCCACAACATCTTGTTGGCATAAAACGAGAGTCGATCCTGAATCAATAAACAAAGTCATTCAAGCCTATGGCCAAGTACAACACAACCTTAAAAAGCATGAAACTGGTTTTCCTTGTGCCAAAGCGCTTTTAATGCTCGTAAAACAGGGCTTGCCCAAATATGGTATGCAGGGAGTTGGCGATGGGGAAGATTCACAAGGTTCGGACTGGATTATAAAAGTACTTGAAGAAAAAGATGAGCGTCCATTGTGGATATCCGTCTGGGGAGGCGTCAATACCCTTGCTCAGGCTTTGTATAAAATTAAAAATACAAAAACAGCAACAGAAGCAAAAAAAATAATTGCAAAACTCAGGGTTTATACCATATCCGACCAGGACGACAGCGGCATCTGGATTAGAAATAATTTTACTGACTTGTTTTACATTGTCAGTCCGGGCGATGATTACGGAAGCGCAACATGGAGTGCGATTAATAGTTATGTGAATGGTATAAACAATGAAAAGATCAGCAATAATTGGCTGGCACAAAACATTCAACAGGGCCACGGTCCTCTGGGAGCAGAATATCCTGATGTGGCCTGGGGAATGGAGGGGGATACGCCATCGTGGTTATTTTTAATACCGAACGGACTCAATGAAGCAGAGCATCCTGACTGGGGAGGATGGGGCGGCCGATATGAACTATACAAACCCGATTTTGCTACGCAGAAAAAAGGCGGCTCAGGCGTCCCATTTGAGCCTGAAACAAGAGAAATTTGGACAAATGCTGTTGATAGCTATGCTCCATATATTCCAAGTAATTATGGGCGTGCCGTAAAAATGGACACAAATATTTATAAAGATAATAAAGTAAGCTTGTGGCGCTGGCGGGATGACTTTCAAAATGATTTTGCCGCCCGGATGGACTGGTGCACAAAAATCTACGAGGATGCCAATCATCCGCCGGTTCCAACATTGGGACATCCTGAGCAGATAACAGTTAAATCAGGTGAAGGCTTTGGATTGGATGCCTTTGAAACAACCGACCCGGATGGAGACAGTTTCAGTTTCCTGTGGTTTCACTATCCGGAGGCTGGTTCTTATAAAGAATTGATTAAAGTTGATGGAACGGAAAATGCTCATGGAGCTTACGTGATAGCTCCCGAGGTTGAAAAAGAAGAAACAGCCCATTTTATTTTAAAAGTGACAGACAAAGGTCAACCTCAATTGTCAAGATATAAAAGAGTCATCGTGAATATCGTACCAAAATAAAATACACTGATGCAGCATCACAAATCCGGTCAGCACATGGTAACCCCGGACGCCTTAAGTACGGCACTAAATTTGTCCTGGTTCAGCAGTATGATTGAAAGATTAATTTTACAGTAATCCAAAGGAAATAAATTTATGAAATGTTTTTTTAGAGGTGCAGGTCTCATTGGTTTGATGAGAGGAGAAACGTATCCATGAAAGCATTAAGTATTTTGTTAAATGTTTTATTTGTTCTACCCGGTGTGATCCCTCGTACCGATAATGTATTTGCCCAGAACACAAAGGTATGGGAGAAACCTCGCGTTATCGTTACAAGTGACGGCGAAATTGACGACGAGTGTTCCATGGTCCGTTTTCTGCTCTATGCCAATGAATGGGATATTGAGGGCATTATCACTTCAAGCTCTCAATACCACTGGCATGGACACAGGTGGGCCGGAGATGACTGGGTTGAGATTTATCTGGATGCATATACGCATGTTTACCCAAACCTGGTGAAACATGATCTGGCGTATCCGACGCCTGAATACCTGAGGGAGCGCACTGTTCTGGGAAACGTAAAGGCGGAAGGAGAGATGGAAGAAGTGACGGCAGGATCGCAGCTTATCGTGAAGGTGTTGCTGGACGAAACTGACGATCGACCGATTTGGCTGCAAGCGTGGGGCGGACCGAATACGATTGCGCGGGCGTTAAAGACAATCGAGGTGGAGCATCCGGATAGAATGGCCGAGGTGGCGAAAAAGATGCGTTTCTTTTTTATCTGGGAGCAGGATTCCACCTATCAGGCATATATCCGGCCGCATTGGGGCACGTACCAGATTACTACGATCATTTCGGATCAGTTTGAGGCCATTGCGTATCGCTGGAAGAATGTTCAGCCCAAAGAATTCCAAAAGTATTTTGTCGGGGCGTGGATGAAGGAAAATATATTGGAAAACCATGGGCCGCTGTGCTCGCTCTACAAAGCACATAAGGATGAAGATAAGGGATTTGATGATGGGGATTTTCGGTCGGAAGGAGATTCTCCGGCGTTTCTGCATCAGATCGTGACCGGTTTGCGGAACTTGGAGTCGCCAGCCTGGGGCGGATGGGGTGGCCGTTATGCGCGGGTGCGTGACAACACGTGGCTCGATCCGGTGCCGTTTAAAGGATATGTGTATCCCCAAGGACGATGGTATTCCAGTACGGCATGGGGAAGAAATAGTACGAGAAAGGGGGCGACAACATCCACGGACAAGCAGTACCGGGAATATTTCAAACCAATGTGGAGGTGGTCGGATGCACTGCAAAACGACTTTGCGTCGCGGGCCGACTGGTGCGTGAAATCGTATGAGGATGCCAATCATCCACCGGTGGTTAAATTAACCAATGAACTGGATATGCAAGTAAAACCCAGTACGATCATACAACTTGGCGCCAAAGGTACTTATGATCCGGATGGTGACGAATTAACCTACAAATGGTGGCACTACGTGGAAGCTGGAACTTATGAAGGACTTATCGATATTCAGGATGCGGGAAATCAGAACGCTTCAATCACTATTCCCGACGATGCCGCCGACGGGAAAACTATCCACATCGTTTGCGAGGTAAAAGATAATGGTATCCCTCAATTGACGCGTTATAAACGAGTGATCGTGACAATATTGCAATAGGCAGAGCTGTCACCGAATGTTTCACCAAAAAGTACACAATTTAATTTCAAAGCAACGAAAAGATGAAAGTTGTCAACCTTACAACCGAATATAAGACCAATCCTCTGGGGATAGATGTGATGGTTCCCCGCCTGAGCTGGGTAATTGCATCAAAAGAACGGGATGTCAAACAGATCGCCTATCGGATTACTGCATCGTCTTCTTTAAAACACCTCAAACAGGGAACCGGCCTGCTCTGGGATTCCGGTATACAAAATTCCGAACAATCGATTCACGTTGAATACAAAGGTACAAAGCTTGAATCCAGACAGTGTATTTACTGGCAGGTTGAGGCTTGGGACAATCATGGGAACACGTCCATTTCTTCGGAACCGGCCTGGTGGGAAATGGGGCTGTTAGATCCCGCCGATTGGAAAGCCGGATGGATTACCCAACCATGGGAAAACGATTCGGAAAAATCTGCCCACTGCCCGCATTTTCGCACGTCCTTCAATATTGCCAAACCGGTAAGCCGGGGCAGGATTTACGTTACATGCCTGGGTCTATACGAACTTGAATTGAATGGAAAAAAAGTCGGCAACCAGGTTTTTACACCGGGCTGGACCAATTACCGTAAAAGACTTCAGTATCAGGTTTATGATGTGACGGATCAGTTGCGGGAGGGCGAAAATTCCATCGGTTCCATCCTTGGCGATGGCTGGTACCGGGGCCATTTGGGCTGGTGGGATAACAACCGGAATACCTATGGAAAGGCTCTTGGTTTACTGCTCCGATTCGAAATCCGGTGTGAGGACGGCACTGAGCGAACCATTATGACCGATAAATCCTGGAAAGCGGCGCCCGGTCCCATTTTAAAATCCGATATCTACAACGGAGAGACCTATGACGCCCGGCTGGAAATGCCGTGGTGGTCGAGCCCCGGTTTTGATGACTCAGGGTGGAAAGAAGTCAAATCATTAAAGCATTCAAAAACAATATTGATCGCCTCTGCTGGAGAGAATGTCAAGAAAATCAAAGAGATAAGGCCCGTTGGTTATTTTGTGACCCCCAAAGGTGAAAAAGTTTTTGATCTCGGGCAAAATATGGTGGGCTGGGTACGCCTGAAGGTAAAAGGAAATTCGGGGGATCGGGTCGTGCTCAAGTTTGCTGAAGTTCTGGATCAAAAAGGAAATTTTTACACTGAAAATCTCCGTAAAATTGAATGCACTGACACGTACATTCTCAAAGGGACTGTTGAGGAGATCTATGAGCCCCGTTTTACGTTTCACGGATTCCGGTACGTAAAAGTTGAAGGCTACCCCGGTGAGTTGACAAAGGATAGCATCACCGGTATTGTGATCCATTCCGACATGAAACCAATCGGAACATTCGAATGCTCCGAGCCGCTGGTCAACCGGCTTCAACAAAATATCCAGTGGAGCCAACGCGGCAACTTTCTGGATGTGCCCACAGACTGCCCTCAGCGCGATGAACGGCTGGGCTGGACAGGTGATGCTCAGGTGTTCGCGCCCACAGCAAGTTTCAATTTTAATACAGCTGCCTTTTTTACAAAATGGATGAAGGATCTTTCGGCCGAACAACGCGGGGACGGCAGCGTTCCCTGGGTGGTGCCTAACGTCGTCGTGGATGGCGGCGGAACCGGCTGGTCCGATGGCTTCGGCGCAACGGGATGGGCGGACGCAGCGGTGATTATTCCGTGGACGGTTTATCTATTTTACGGAGATAAGCGAATTCTTGAGGATCAATTCGACTCTATGAAAGCCTGGGTGAATTATATGAAAAGTCACGCGGGCAAAAGCCGCATTTTCGATGACGGATTCCATTTTGGAGACTGGCTGTCTTTTTCGGATGATATGAGCTATCACTATAACGCTCCGGACTATGGTTTTGCCGGCGCCCATACGGATAAATCGTTGATTGCAACCGCCTATTTCTATCATTCAACCCAAATTCTGCAAAAGATTGCTGAAATAATAGGCCGCCTAAAGGATGCTGAGGAATTATCAAAACTGGCCGCCAACATTAAAAATGCCTGGCGCCGTGAATTTATGACCGAGTCCGGCAGGCTGGTTTCAGGCACGCAAACGGCGTATGCTATCGGGCTTACTTTTGATCTTTTTCCGAATGATCAAAAGGAGATCATCGCCAAAAGGCTTGCGGAAAATGTGCGGCATTTCGGTCATCTGACCACCGGTTTTCTAGGAACGCCGGTTTTGAACCATGCGCTTTCCACCTTCGGTTATCCGGACCTGGCATATCAGCTCCTTTTAAATAAACGGTATCCGTCATGGCTATATCCGGTGACCAGAGGCGCCACAACCATCTGGGAACGTTGGGATGGTATTCGTCCGGATGGCAGCTTTCAAACAGAAGGTATGAACAGTTTTAATCATTATGCCTATGGCGCAATCGGCGAATGGCTGTACAGCTTCGTGGCAGGTATAAAAATCGATGACCATGAGGCGGGATATAAGCATATTCTTTTTCAACCCCATCCGGGCGGCGGTCTTTCCCATGCCCGGGCAAGTTTTTATTCGATGTATGGTAATGTCGTGTGCAGCTGGAAAATATTTCAAGATCATTTCTTTCTTGAATTAAATGTGCCTTCTAATACGTATGCTACGGTCACTTTACCTCATGCAATAATAGAAGAGATAAGCGAGAGCGGACAAACTTTAAAAAATGCTGCCGGGATCAGAAATTTAAATCAGGAAGAGTTTGCCGCCATTGTAGAGTTGGGTTCGGGCAATTACCATTTTGTTTACAAGTGGAGAGAGTAATTCTGTTTTTCGGAAATAATAATCAATTTTTCAAAAATTGTGAGGATTGTAAAATGTTTATATTTTTGAACCGAATTCGAACGGCAGTATTTTTTTCAATCTTTATATTTGTAATAACTTCAATAGGTCAGGCCGTCGAATTCAAAAAACTTTTTGTCAGTGAAAATAAACGCTACCTGGAATTCAAAGACGGCGCGCCGTTTTTTTATCTCGGCGACACCGCGTGGGAGCTTGTTCACCGGCTTGACCGCGATGAAACTGATTTGTACCTCAGCAATCGCGCCGAAAAAGGATTTACGGTCATTCAAACTGTTGTTTTGGCGCAGTTGGGCGGGCTGGACGTGCCCAATGCCAACGGCGATTTACCTCTGATCGATGCCGATCCTGCACAACCCAATGTGCCTTATTTCAAGCACGTCGATTACGTTGTGAACAGAGCGAATGAACTCGGCATGTTCGTGGGATTACTGCCTACCTGGGGTTCGTACTGGAAACAGCTTGGGAAAAATCCTCCGTATATATTCAACACAGAGAACGCCCGGATTTATGGCCATTTTTTAGGAAAACGATACCGCAATGCCAACGTGATATGGATACTCGGCGGTGATGAAAACATTCGCATGGACGAGGAACGTGCTGTTATTGAAGCCCTGGCCAAGGGGCTGCGCGAAGGCGACGAAGGCGCTCACTTAATCACCTATCATCCGCGTGGGCCGGGCCAATCGTCTGACTTTTTACATCAAGCTGACTGGCTTGATTTTAACATGTATCAATCTTCACACGCCGGACGCGACCACGACAACGGCTTGTTCGCCGAACACGATTTAAGCCTCACTCCGCTTAAACCCACTCTCGACGGCGAACCGCGCTACGAGTGTATTCCGGTCGGATTTTATTTTCAGAATGCCGACCGCCTCGACCGTTTCGACGATTACGACGCACGTCAGGCGGCATATTGGTCGCTACTTGCCGGAGCCTGCGGTTTTACCTACGGTCACAACAGTGTCTGGCAAATGTGGCAGCCGGGTCGGGCGCCGGTGATCGAAGCCGATATCCCCTGGTACATAGCGATTGACCATCCCGGCTCTTTTCAAATGAAATACGTCCGTCGATTGTTTGAATCCAGACCTTTCACACTGCTGCTGCCGGCGCAATGGATGATTTACGATGGTCCACAGAGGGGAGGCGCCAAAATACGTGCCGCTCTCGCTCAGGACAGCTCGTTCGCTTTAATCTATTCACCGCGCGGTGCGCAATTCACTGTTGATCGCCGGGCAATCAAAGGCAACCGTGTCCATGAAATATGGTACAATCCCCGATATGGTAACGCCCTTGTCGTCCACACAACCGATACTGCCGCATTCCAAACCTACACGCCGCCATCGTCTGGCCGGGGCAAAGATTGGATATTAATTTTGGAAGATGAAGCGAAAAAATTCTTGGCAATTGGGAATTAAATAATAATAATAATTAGTGACTGCATGAGAAAAAAGAAGGAATGTTTTTAAAGTCTATCATAACATATTTACAATTTGAAAGCTTTTTATAAATATGAATAAAACTCGATGCGTTTTGGCAACATTGGTTTTGTTTATTTTTTTTAATCAATGTTATAAAGATACAAACACTGGAAAATCTGCCGATAATCTAACGGATACCCGTCCTCGAGTGATTGTATCTTCAGATATCGGCGGCACCGATCCGGACGACTTTCAATCGATGGTACATCTCCTCCTATATGCGGATACGCTTGATATCGAGGGATTGATCTCTTCTCCGTCCGGTCACGGACGTGCGAAACACATTCTTTTGGTTATCCGCTATTACGAGCAGGATTATCCCAATCTGAAAACCTATTCCGACAAGTATCCCACTGCGGAACAACTGAGGGCCATTACCAAACAGGGTGCCTACGATTTTGCAGGCCCTGGGGGAGTCGGCGAAGCAACGGAGGGCTCTGACTGGATCATCCGGTGCGCCCGCTGTGACGATCCGCGACCGCTTCATGTGCTCGTATGGGGCGGCATCGAAGATCTCGCTCAGGCCTTGCACGATGCCCCTGATATTCTGCCAAAGCTTCGGATTTACTATATCGGCGGTCCTAACAAGAAATGGGCTCCTGGCGCTTACCATTATATTGCGACTCATCATCCCAATCTATGGATTATCGAATCCAACGCAACCTATCGCGGTTGGTTTGTCGGCGGCAATCAGTCGGGTGAGTGGGGCAACAGTGCTTTTGTTCAACAACATATTGTTGGGCATGGTGAATTGGGAAACTTTTTTAACACGCAGCTCGGCGGATCGATTAAAATGGGTGATACACCGTCCGTTGCCCGTCTACTGTACGGTGATCCTGAAGACCCTTCACAACCAAGTTGGGGGGGGCAATTTGTACGCGCCTGGAAACGACCGCATGTTGTGTTTGACCGGATAACGACAGCTGCTGATTCAATGGAGCAATTTGGTATATTGGAATTGAATTTATTCCTGAGATCAGAACCTTCGGATACTTTGACCGCGACGCTGGATGTTGAAAATCAATCCCTGCCAGGTTTAATCATAGGTAATACTGTAAAATTTATGTTCTCTCCAAAGTCGGCCAGGACATTTAGCTATAAAATTGGAAGTAATACCGCAGAGCTCGACGGCCAAAACGGCTGTATTACTGCATATCTTACAGCCGAGGAGAACAAACTGCACCCTGATCCTCATTTGCCAAACTGGTGGACAGACGATCCGTCACCGGATATGGCGGAAGGTGATTTTATCGGTGCAAAAACAGTCAGCATGTGGCGTGAGGAATATCTGACTGATTTCAAAGAACGCATGGATCGATGCAAGAGTCCGGTTGCCGCTGAATAGAAAATATTTAAATATGAAAAACAAGACGATACGATTGTTAATCGTTGACATAAGAAAATTAACTGTCCTGAAATAAAAAAAAATTTGATAATTATGCTA
Organism: Candidatus Zhuqueibacterota bacterium; assembly: GCA_016931775.1. Taxonomy (GTDB): domain Bacteria; phylum Zhuqueibacterota; class Zhuqueibacteria; order Residuimicrobiales; family JAFGEC01; genus JAFGEC01. The sequence goes on from JAFGEC010000554.1 coordinate 12,143, forward strand.
TGTTTCATGTCGGCAGTTCGTTGGAAAACATTCGACCGTAAAAATTAACACAATTTTAAACAGGTGATCAATCATGCAAGGAAAAATTTATCTCATCGTTTTTTCACTATTTATAATGTTGAACGCCATGCACAGCTATTCTTATGAAAAGTTAGAAAATGGAGTTTTTTTTCAACCGAAAAACAGCTCGAAAACAGGCGTAATAACCGTCGTTATCACCGTTTGTTCGGATGATATTATTCACGTTATTGCTGCACCCACGGATACGCAATTAGAACCGACAAGCCTGATTGTCGGCGAACAAAAAGGACAACAGCCGTTTTTTAAAATTGAAGAAAATGCCCCTGAAATTCAATTAAGAACAAAGACACTCCTTATCGTCATCAATGAAGACAATGGAGAAATCTCAATAAAAGATATTCAAAATGATATCCTTTTGCAAGAGGGGCCCCGGCAGATCGTTCCCAGTGTAGTTTTGGGAAAAAAAGTAAATCATGTTCAGCAATTTTTTCAATGGGCGGATAATGAAGCATTGTATGGTCTGGGTCAGCATCAGGAAGGAATCTTTAATTGGCGGGGACACTATGTGGAATTGGTACAATATAACATGAGGGCTGTCGTTCCGTTTCTATTGTCCACAAAAGGATATGGTATTCTTTGGGACAATTATTCCTACACCAAATTTTATGATACCCGTTATGGCTCATTTTTATGGTCTGAAGTCGGCGATGCCGTCAATTATTTTTTTATCTACGGACCTGAACCGGATGCTGTGATCCGCAATTACCGGGGACTCACCGGCTTAGCGCCGTTGATGCCCAAATGGGCGTTAGGTTATATTCAGTCAAAGGAAAGATATAAAACCCAGCAGGAAATTATCGATATTGCCAAAGAGTACAGAGAACGTCAGATTCCTCTGGACGTGATTGTGCTCGACTGGCAGTATTGGGATGACGGCCTTTGGGGGCAAAAAAGCTTCAACCAGGAACGTTTTCCCGATCCGCAATCCATGATGCAAACGCTTCATTCCGAATTAAATATGCACTTGATGATTTCCGTATGGCCAAAAATGTCCGTGCGGTCGGCGAATTACCTGGAGATGGCAAAACAGGAGGATTTTCTGTATACCGGTAGTAACAGTCCGTTTTACGATGCGTTCAATCCGGACGCCCGGGCCCTGTACTGGAAACAGGCAAATGAAGGTTTGTTTTCCAAAGGGATCGACGCCTGGTGGTGTGATGCCACCGAACCCGAGCTGGACGGCTGGGATTTCAATAACGATGCCTATAAAATAAAAATGAAGCCGTTTATCGGCTCGGGCGCCCGTTATATGAACGCCTATTCGCTCATGCATGCCAAAGGCATGTATGAAAATCAGCGGCTCACGACAGAAAAAAAACGCGTTGTCAATTTGACGCGTTCCGCTTTTGCCGGGCAACAAAAATATTCCACGATTACGTGGTCGGGAGATATTGTGGCAACATGGGACGTATTTAAGAATCAAATTCCGGCAGGATTAAATTTTTGTATGTCGGGTCTTCCTTACTGGACGACCGATATCGGCGGCTTTTTTGTTCAATCTTCGCAAGCCGGTGAACTTGGCAGAGGTGAATGGTTTCGAAATGGTGGTTATGATGGCGGCATAGAAGATGATGATTACAAAGAACTGTATGTCAGGTGGTTTCAGTATGGCGCCTTTTGCCCCATATTCCGCTCTCACGGCACGGATATCTCCAGGGAAATTTGGCGATTCGGCGATCCCGGTTTTTGGGCTTTTGACGCGTTATTAAAGTTCGACAATTTGAGATACCGCCTGATGCCTTATATCTATTCCACGGCGTGGAAAGTGACCAGTGATGGCTATACCATCATGCGGGGATTGATGATGGATTTCAGGCACGATTTTCACGTCTTTGAGATTGACGACCAGTACATGTTCGGTCCGGCGATGATGATCAATCCGGTTACCAAACCAAAGGCCTCATTCCGAAAGGTATATTTACCCCACGATTCCGATTGGTATAATTTCTGGACGGGGAAGAAATATTCGGGCGGCCAAACACTTCATGTTCCGACTCCCATTGATGAAATACCTCTCTTTGTAAAGGAAGGATCTATTATTCCAATGGGGCCCTTTATTCAATATGCCGCAGAGTCCGTTGATCCACTTGAGTTGAGAATTTATCGTGGTGCGGATGGTCAGTTTACATTATATGAAGATGAAGATGACAGCTATAATTATGAGAGGGGAATCTTTTCCACAATAGAGTTCAAATGGGATGATAAAAATCAAAAGCTGATTATTGAGAATAGAACTGGGGAATTCCCCGGTATGCTGCATAATAGGAGCTTTCATATAGTCCTTGTCAATAATAATCAGGGGAATGGCGTGGATCTAACAACAAAACCGGATAAAATGATTCAATATGAGGGCAAGAAGAAAATAATAGTATTCTAATCGCAAGACCTTTGGAAAAACGCTGGAACGCCTCAGGTCGTTTTTTCATGTGATGAAAGAGCTGTTATTTACGGAATCCAATAGTGAAATGTGAAAAAATCTTGGGATCGTCCATCGGGCCTATCCTTGGTGTCTCAGGCTCTACTCGCATTTCAACAGCATGAACCGCCACGGTCTCATTTAATATGGAGGTTAACTTCCGCTTATGATCATTCTCATTCGCTATGGGCACCTCCTCCCGAAATACTTTTATCTGTTTTCAGTACCTGCTTTTTTTTATCGCCAGGGTATTTTTACGCTATTGCAGTATTTATCCCAGGAGTCAGAAAAATTACTCGATAAAATTTTTTCCTCTTTAGGCGAAAATATTCTTGATCCGATATATAGAGCTGTTCCTATAAAAACTCCCAACCAGGTATTAAATAAAAATCCGATCCATGGCAGTACAAGTAAAGCCACACCTGTATATAAAGGGTGCTTTACGAAAGAATAAGGCCCGGTTGTAATCAGTTCTTTTCGAGGTACTTTTATTAATATCAAAACTACTGACCATATCCAGGTTGTCACCCCGGGAATTAATATGGCAATCGAAATCAATTTTAATACAAGTGTTGGACCACCAATACAGAATAGAGATGGATACAAAATATTCAGAACCAGGCCGATTACCAAAAATGGCAATGTAAATAGTCCGATTTTGTCTCCACTACCAACAAGTGCTTTCAATTTCATATTTATCCTTTTAATCTTGAGAATTATCAAACCTTCAGGTCATTTTATAGCCTTATCTCCTTAAATTGGCGAATACCAAAATCTCAGTCAGTCTGTTATGGCTGCGTTTTAAATTCCTTGCCATCCTTTTTGCAGATTCGCCGGATAATTGTTTTTCCTGAGGTGGCATTGTGGGCCAAAGAACCCATGGCAGTCGCCCATGTACCAACGAAGTAAAAATTGGACAATCCCGGCAGTGTTGTCTTGAATTTTTTGTCCGAAAAATCCTCCCTCATGCTGAAATCAAGTTTCCGGTTTGGGAAATTGAACCACCCCTGAGTTCCCCCCATGTAACGCTCCCACGTCATCAAAGTATAAACATCGATTACCTCAACCTGGTTTTGTATTCCCTGGAAGTAGCCTTCCAAAATCCCGATCACCTGTTCTGCGACTTTATGTTTTTCCTGGTTGTATTTTTTGCGATCGTCATTATAGAGTTGTTTCCAGTAGGAAAAGCGAGCCGGAAGTTCAACTTTTATCGTGCCCTTACCCGCCGGTGCCATGCTTTTATCGAATCCATATAGCTGCGCTTCTATGCTCTCATATTTATGGTTAGCTATCGTCACAGGATGGTCGAGCAGTAATACCAAGGATGAAGGTTCGCCTGCCAGGTCCCGGTTTATTCCCAAACAAACATTGACAGCAAAGGGTGTTTCATCCGAGAGTGGGGTGCAGTAGTTCTGCACTCTATCATTTATATATTTGCCGTCAAGCATATTCACGACCGTTTTTCGCCCGTCTGCATTCGAAATGATAAGGTCCGCCCTAAGTTCTTTGCCGTCAATGAGTTTGATTCCTACCGCCTTGTCATTCTCAACCAGGATTTTATCGACTCTGCTGTTATACCGTATTTCCCCTCCCAATTTCAGGTAACGTTTTTCAATGGATTGAGCTAATTCAGCTGCTCCACCCACAGGCCATTGGATGTCACCGTTTTTTCCTCCAACGTGCCTCATGAAATGAAAAAAGAGGGGGGCATCAGGATTCGAATATATGAGCTCGGCAAATGCTTTTCTAAGAAACGGATCCGAAAACCGTTCGGCAAAAGTACGCATATTCATCCTGAACCAGCGAATGATCCAGGGTTTTAATAAAAAAACTGGAATTAATTTCCACATTGAACCACTGTTAATGGCATCATCTATTTTTTTACTGGAGAACGCATTGATCCCCCGGATATATTGTTCAATCGTCTTTGAGTCTGCAGGAGACAATTTGTATAAGGTATTTTTCAATTTTTTCAGATTATAATAATCGATGAAAATTTTCCCGTCGTGTGAAACAACTGACGTGCACTCGTTGAGTTTTACCAGCTCGCGAGGGAAGACGCCAAGCTCGTTCCACATCTGGTTCACACTGGAATTTGGGTTACATCCGAAAAAGTGATGAATGCATGCGTCAAAAGTGTATCCCTTGCGACGCCATGATGCACATTGCCCACCCGGTTTGGTGTGCATCTCATAGATCTGCGTTTCGTATCCATTTATTTGACCATAGATGCCGGCAGACAAACCGCCCATTCCGGCTCCGATAATGATGATTGAATTGGCCATATGTTTAAGCTCCGGCATTTTATAAAATATGGAATATCAAAAAAATCGTGGAAATTTTAATTAATAATTTCGATAAAAGCAAGAGAAAAGCGATGGTAACCATAATCGATTACTCATCGGGGAGTAAAAATTATGGCCGAATTTTACTATTTAATTCTTAAATTTCAGGATTATTTTCTCTTTATGTTATCGCTTTAAAGTATCGTCGAACACTCTCACTTTAACAATAGCATCTTCTTTGTATATATAAAATTCTCTTCTGCTCTGATCTGATAAAAGTACATGCCGCTGCTTTGCTTTTTACCTTCATGATCTATCCCATCCCATTTCTCGCTATGAGTTCCGGCCGTTTTATAGCCATCCGTCAGAACTTTTACTTCTTGGCCGAGTATATCGTAAATAACAATTTTTACGTTGCATGGTTCACTTAATGTATATTCAATGATTGTGGTCGAGTTGAAAGGATTGGGATAGTTGGGCTGTAGGTCGATGACAGCATGTGTGAGATCGTGCAGATGTTCACTGATGCCGTTGGAATGGCCTGTTAAAATAATTTGTGCCAGCGAATCGCGTGCCTCCTCCCAGACATCCGGATCATTGGACCAGCTGATATCGCAGCGAATCCATGTTGGATCCGTCGTGTCTGACACGCCGACTTCCCATACCACTTTTGGTATTTTTGTATTGACTATACTTTGTACGGCTATCGGATCAATTGCCGATGCCAGAGTCAGGTAATCGTGGTCCTGCAAACCCCTGCGCCAATGTTTCATACGTAAGCTCGCGAATGGGCCGTCAGCATCGTATGAAGAACCTGGAAAGACAAGATCGGTGCCGGGATAAAAAAGTACGCCATCGCCATTGGAATAATTATATCCGGTTTCACCCCGGACAGGGTCAACGCTTTCAAATGAACCAAAAGTGTGTGCAGATACGAACAGATCGACTCTTCCTGCGCCGGCTTGGAAATCATTATAATAAGTCGATTCCCAGTAGAACCATCGGTTGATGTGTTTTTTGAACTGGATCCAGGCATTTACCCTGAGGGCGACACCGTCGTCTTCTATCATCCATCCGCCGCTTGCAGGGCGCGAGCCGTTATAAAGGAAGAACCGTCTGTCCGGATCATGTGAATATTCATATGCAGCAGTTTCCCATTGGTTCGTTATTCCGATCTCTGCAGTCGAAGCGGGAATTTTAAGTGTGGGTGTACTCTTTACGGCTCTCGGTAATGATATGGTCGCCATGGATTTGAGCCGAATCCCAGGCCCCGGATTATTATCCAGCCACCGGGACCAGGTTTCGATTTGCTGGAAATCGTCCGATTCGTCGATGAGATACAAAAAGTATTCGGTCTCCGGAGAATTTGTTTCGAACCAGGTCACCCAGTTGTCCGAATGTTCCCACATGTGCGATTCCGTATCTCCCCATTCCTGCCAGCTGCCGTAGGTACCGATAGAATAAACATTATTTCCTGCGTTTACGCCCGGTCCGTCATAACCGTTAGCGCTGGTGTAAAAACTCCCATGCAGACGTGCCGAAAAACTATCCGCGGGATGGTCTTCTTCCGTATAGTCGCTGTTTATCCAGCTTTGATCTCCAATGAGGGAGATTTTATGACGGTGGGCCATGAGGAAATGTCTGTCCTGGATGATTTTTGCACGCGGTTCATCGGCACCCTGTACCCAGGCATTCTCGATGCCAAAGTATCTCTCGTTCATATTACCGCCTTCAAAAAACAGCATCGTTTTAGCTGTCGGAATATCGGGCAGATCAAAATCATATACTGTTAATTCGACAGGAATCGTGAGTGCGGGAGCTCCTTTTTCTGAGATCGTCACGATACCTGTATACAATCCTGCCGCTGTGCTTTTGGGAATGTAAATATCCACCCAGATACTTTGATTTGTATCCGCTGTAATTGTAAAAGGCGAAGCGAGCTCCAAAGGCACGGCAATGTCGGGATAATAAAAATCATGGTCGGGTCTGTCCTCCCAGGTGCCGCTTCCCATACCCTGGCCGGTCCAGGGTCTGCGCAGG
>JAFGEC010000555.1 GCA_016931775.1 Candidatus Zhuqueibacterota bacterium
CGAAAGGTCGGTCAAGCCGTCAAATTCGGCGGTGAAATTTTTCAGGATCATTTCCGAGTCGCTCAAATTTTTGTCCGTGATCTTGATAAAAACGGGGAAAACGAAATCATTCAAATTGCCTACAACTACCCGGATTATCCTCAGATATGTCAGGTAACGGATATTCACGGAAATGTGCTCAATCAATACTGGCACGTCGGTCAGACAAATAGTATCAATTTCAAAGACTTTAATAAAGATGGTACTGAGGAGATCATTCTGGGGGGACAAAATAATGAATACCATGATGCCGTTCTTGCCGTACTGGATTTCCATCATCTCAGCGGATGCTCACCACAGACGCCAGAGTCTCCATATTATCCCGATTCACTGTCCTTTGGCACCGAAATGTACTATATACGCTTTCCCGCCACTGTATTTCGTTCCTATGGCTACAGGGATCAGGTTTTTAATATACAGCTCAAAAATGACGGATTGACTGTCAGTACTATTAATCACTATCCTTACAAAGAAGGAAATAACCATAATATCGGAGGCATGATATTTTATTATTTTGATAATTATTTTCGTTTTTTAAAAATGCCCGGTATCGGTGACAATTATCAACGGTTCTTGCAACAGCACTTGAAAATCAGCTCCAATAAAATAAATATGGATGTCTATCAAAAGGTCCTGTTCTGGGATGGGGAAAACTGGAGTACAACACCCTGTGTTAACAATAATTGGACGAAAGCAAATAAGGAGCTAAAATGAAACAAGTATTTGTATGCGGTTTATTTATAGTAAATGTATGTCTATATTCTTTTCCTAACGACTATAAATCAGCAATCCAACACCTGGAAAATCAAAAACAAAACCTACGATCACAATGGCTGAATGCCGGAACAGATTCCGCAAAAAATGTTATATTGAACCAAACTCAAAACCTACTTTTAAATACCATTTCTCAAGAACTTTTCCCACCCTGGTATGGGACAGAATGGGATTTTTACGGGACAACACAAACACCCGGCGTTGGAAAAATTGCGTGTGGATATTTCGTCACAACAATCCTTCGCGATGCCGGATTTATCCTGAACAGAACAAAGCTGGCACAGGAGCCTTCGGAAACGATGATCAAAGCGATCTGCCCGAACAAATACATTCAAAGATATAGTAATGTCACTATTAAAAAATTCATACAATCCATAAAAACATTCCCAGAGGGACTTTACATCGTCGGTCTTGATTGTCATGTTGGTTTTTTATTGTATCAACAGCAAAAGGTCAGATTTATTCATTCTTCCTATGTTTTACCCTTGTGTGTCACGGACGAGGACCCTGAATTGTCGATCCCATTAAAAACATCAGGATACCGGGTTATCGGATATGTGACCAATCCGGAGACCTGCAGAAAATGGCTCGAAAACGATCCGTTTTAAAAGGATACTCGATAACCGATCGATATGGTTTTGTTCTGCTGCTTTTCTTCAATTTGAGCGAATCCCCTGCCGATAAGCATCCCTAAAAGTGCTCCGGCCAGCACGTCCGAAAGCCAATGTTTATTATCATGTATACGCTGTAATCCGGTGAGTGTTGCGAAGATATAAGCGGGAACACCCACCTGCGGCCCGTATAACTCATGCAAACAAGCTGCAATAGTAAAGGAACCGGAGGTATGCCCGGAGGGGAAAGACAGATTGCTCTGCCCGTTCGGCCGGGTGCGCCGCACCATATATTTGACACCCGCGGTTAAAACGGCATTGACTGAAGTTGCATAAAATACAGTTTTCATATAACCGAAATCGGAATAATCACCGCTTGCAAGTGCATTGACATAAATATAACCGTTAGCCATTAGATGATTCACTCCCTGTCCGTAAATATCGAAAACATGGGATGCAGTTTTCGGCATCAGTTTGCCGTGACAGGTCTGTACTTTACTATCGAGCATGGTAGATGCAGCCACAACACCCGCAGCAACGATCCATTCGGGATCTTTAACACTGTTTTTCAATCCTTGGTAAATATAATCCGACTGTTCATTCAAACTTTGTGCAAAAATGCTGTTTCCGGAGATTAAAATGAGAGCTATTAACTTTTGAATCATTTCCGTTCCTGATTTTTGTCTCGAATGGATACTTTTCTACTTTCCCTTATAGACTTTCTGGTGCAGGTTGTTACGGCTCCTTTAACAACAACGACCGGTTTCCCACAAGCGATGCGACATTTGTTATACCCAGCAAAAACATTGTAATCGTGAATTCTTTCCGTAACTTTTGAATTTTATCAACGACTTTATGTTCGGATTCTTTGGCTGCATTTAAAAAGGGTAATGCAATACCGCACAAGGATGCTCCGAGAATCATCGCTACCGCCATATCCACACCGGTACGTATTCCACCTGATGCAATGATCTTCATTTTCGATCCCAAGGGTTCCAACTCCTGCAATAAAACCGGAGTGGGTATACCCCAATTTATAAAACTATCACCCGATTCTTTCCCACGGCGATAATTCTCAATTTGCCCCCAGGATGTCCCACCGGCGCCGGCAACGTCGATAAACGTAAAACCATGGTCAAATAAAAGTTGTGCATCGATTTGGCCGATGCCGCAGCCTACCTCTTTAATAATGACCGGTCTGGTCAATTTTGATGCGACACTGGCCATTTTTTGTACCAATCCGTCAAAATTTGTATTCCCTTCCGGTTGAATCGCCTCCTGGAGTGGATTGAGGTGCATATATAATGCATCGGCGTCCAAAACATCGATCGCGCGTTGACAATGAGATTCGTTATAACCGTAATTTAACTGCACGGCACCAATATTGGCACATAAAACGGTGGACGGAGCGAATTGCCTCAGGTTAAAACTATTAATGGCGTTGGGATGCGTAAACAAGACCCTTTGGCTGCCTACCGCCATCGCCACCTGGGTTTTCTCTGCGGCAGTAGCAAGATTTTTATTGATTCTCTGCGGCAGCATATGATCACCCCCGGTCATGGAAGAGATGATGAGCGGAAAGGATAAATTTTTCCCTAAAAACTCTGTGCTTGTATTCACCGAAGCGAGATCTATTTCCGGTAAAGCCCTGTGCCTAAGCTGAAAGTCCTCAAAGTATCGCCCTTCCCGGTCAATAGAGGGGTATTGCTCCACAATGCGCAAATGTTCAATCTTTCGGTTATTGGTTGGATCGTTCATACTTTATCTGTTTACACTTTTAAATAACGTTGACTTGTCTTACCATAATTTGCAGACTGTTTTAACGGTTCGTCATTTTTATTCATTTATTGTTTTGCAGCTTTTACTGAAAAATAAGATATATTTACCGCATATGCAAGACAAACCGGCTCTCAAGGATTCATTATTGCAGGATTATATATTTGTTTGTATATTTTCCAACAGAACATGAGGTAAAAATGAATATTTTCGATCATTTACATGAATATTTATCCCCAAAGATGCCGTTTTTGTTCCGTATTTGGGAACCGGATCACATTGCCGTTGTGATCGGTTATTCACAACAAGCGGAAGAGCAAGTCCGCTTAGACATGTGCGAAAAGGATCATATCCCCATCATTAAAAGACGGGGAGGCGGAGGCGCTGTGGTGCTCTCGCCAGGTATCATTTGTTCGACCATTGCATTTAAATGCCGTACAAGCGATTCCCCTTACTATTATTTTGAACGGATTAACAATTTTACGATCCATGTCTTGAGCGAAAATTTTTGCATAAAAGGCCTTCACAAAAACGGAATCAGCGATATTTCCATAAACGACCGTAAAGTTTTAGGATGCTCGATATTCAAATCCCGGGATACATATTTGTATCAGGGTTCATTACTGGTTCATCCCCCTGTGGCTTTGTATGAAAAATATCTGCAACATCCGTCAAAACAGCCTGATTATCGCCGGAACCGCCGCCACAGTGATTTTGTTGCATCTCTCTGGCAGCACGGGTATAGAAACAGCACGGATCAAATAGGAACCGTACTCACCCGGTTCTTTGCCCGCGATCTTTACGATTATCTTTGTATCCTAAAATCGTGAAGCAAGAAAAAAATACCCGGTTAACACAAAACTCATCTCAAATATGGCGTAGCTTAAACCCGCATAAACATCGTACTTTTCTGCACGGTGATAAAAATTGTCCATCTGTTCGGGTAGAGCTGTTGATTGGTATTGAGCATATATTTCATTTCCGCGATCGCGAAAATGGACCGTCGCCAAGCCGGAAACAAACGCGATACCTAAACTGGTAAACATCAATCTCTTGCGATTTTTTATGACCTTGCGTTTCTGAAACTCGTTCGTTTTTTTTTCAATCACCCATTGTTTGTTAGGATGCAGGGTAACAAGAATTCCCGGACTTTGAACCGTCGAAAGATCAACCATAAGGGAATCATACCCCTGAAGAAAAACAATGACCGATTTATATTCCGAATTCACAATCAACGGAGTCGTACCCAACAAACGGGAATCCGCATAAACCCTGGCGCCGTAGGGCATGGTATTCAGAAGAATAGTACGGCCGAATTCTGCAGTAAATGTATATTCTCTCTGTGGGGCAGCTACAAAGGAGCGCTTAAACGGTGGATGACTCCATGCTGCGCCGTACGGCGACACAACGGCAATTTCATGGGAACCAGTCGGGATAATCGTTGAATCCAAAGGTGTCACACCCAATTCGACACCATCCAAAAAAACAGGCATACCCGGTGTTTCGCAAAAAACCGATAATACCGCCACGTCACTACGGGAAGAATCGGACGGCACTGCCGAAAATCCCCAAGTCGTAAAAGCGGCAATGCTCAATTTTATGATGAATGCCTTCATTCCGGTCCAAAACAATATACTTTGTCATTTTCACTTGCAAATATAACCTTGTCCTGCACAATAACAGGATCCGTTCTGATGCGGCCCGTGGCCGTATAATCCCAGATTTTGTTGCCGGATTTCAGGTCCAGGGCGTAGAGTTTTTGATCCAGTGATCCAATAAAAACCGTATTGCCGGCAACAGCAGGCGCTGTGCTGATCACACTGCCGGCTTTAAACGTCCACAGTACTTTTCCGGTATCGCGATATACAGCGTAAACGGTGTGCCCGGTTGTGCCGAAAATGACCAGTTGTTTCGCAACAGCTGCACCATTATAAATTCTCCCGTTAAATTTTTTACTCCAAATATTTTGACCGTCGGTCTTATCTATTGCATAAAATGTACTGTCCGTACAGCCCCAAAAAACCGTATTCTCAGCAACAACGGGATCGGCCAAAAGTGCCCCTCCGGCGTATTTCTTCCATGCCAGTTTACCATCCGTATCAAAACAATACATAACGCCACCGTCATCCCCAAAATAAAGATATCCATCGCTATACGCAGGGCTCGAATGCGACTGATTTTCGAGATCAGCCGACCAAACACGGATTCCATCCCCGACAGTATGGCAAAGCACTTTTCCGGTGGATGTTGTAAAGTAAATCCTTTCTCCCTGAAGCAGCATCTCACCGAACGAATTGGGACAGACGGTTTTCCATATTTTATTGCCGGTGTTCAAATCATAGGCATATAACGATGGCTGGCTTTGCCGGTGTTGTACAATCAAAATTCTTCCTGATAATCCGCAGGTGACGGCATAGTTTCCACGTGTCTTTATCAATCCGATTCGTTTTCCGTTTTCCAACAGCACACCCTCAACCTTTCCGTCCAATGTTCCGTAAAAAACCGCACTTTCGTGGATAAAAATACCGCGCCCCAATGCCGATGAGGCCCGATGATTCCACAATAATTTTAACGGGACAGTAATGATACTGTCAGAAAATCGGTGGTGTCCGGCGTTTCCACCGTATTGAGGCCAAGAATCCCCTTCCGGCATGTCCCGGCGAAGGATAAATCGCGAACAGGCAAAAGCAGAGAGGATAGTTATTAAAAAAAATAAAAAATAACGTCGCATCAGGTTAAAAATCCCACCCAAAAAAGAATTGGGTAAACCAGTCATCATCCACTTCAAAATTACGAAAATAGTAAAAATGCTCAGGATCGTCAAACCAGAATTTACGACCCACATCAAAGCGCATCACCAGATAACCCCCAAAACGGAAACGAATACCGAATCCTGAACTGCCGCGCAGATAGGTAAGCTTGTCATGCCATGCATTGCCGAGGTCAACAAAAAGCGCGCCGCGAATGGCATTGACACCCATTGCACCGAAGGGGAACCGGAGGCTAAAGCTGTCGATAAAAGGAAATCGCAGCTCATTACTCACAAGGGCCAGTTTTGTGCCCCAGACTCGCCAGAAGCCATATCCCCTTAAATCCCAACTTCCGCCCATAAAGAACGGCGTTGCCTCTTTACCGTGATTTATCTGCGTCCAAAACCGTACCGCATGTGTCATACGCGTGCTCAACCGAAAATAGCGGCGGTAATCAACAATTGCGGTGATAAAATTCACATTGGCCTGCATAACATCTATCGTGTTTCCCAGTGTAACATTGATACGTTCACCGTCGATAGGACCTGTCGGTCCCCACAAAGAATTATCTTTGATGTATGAGGCAAAATTGGAAACAAGTGCCGCACGCCGACGGTAGTCTTTAATATACCACTCTTTATCCGACGAACGGATATTCAGAGATGCTTCCAGGCGTTGAAAACGCGTGAGAGGGTAACTGAGCGCGCCGAAACCGCCGTACCGGCGTTCCCAAAACCACATATCATAACGGTTATAAAAGCGCCCGGCCAGATGGTACAAACCCACGGCATAATTCGTTCGCCTTGATAAATCGACTCGGGAGACGGCAAAATTAAAACTTTCCAAAAATTCATCCCGCGTCCGCGCAGTATTATATAAAAGAAAATAATACTGATAGTTGCCTAACATATCGGATATGGCGAGTTGCATCCCGCCTGAAGTACCGAAAATGGGATCCAAAGCCATCTGGCTTTGAGCGATATCGAGACTGAATTTTGGATTGTATTTGATCGTACCGGAATCCGAAGGCGCAGCCAGCCGTGAAAAAGTCCAGCTGCTGTCCAATGGCACGGCATCATGCTTGGCCGCCGGTACCGCATCCGTGTATTTTTTACCGATATCCCTGATTCGGTTAACCTGAAAGGACAGATTTTCAAAAGCGGTAAACAACAGATCACCGCTGGATGTCCATTCGGGGTCAAAAGCGCCGGTTGTAAAAAAAGTCACCTGTTTCAACACTTGCTGATTTCCGTTTAAATCAATAAAATTCGGAGCAGGTGTCCGGCTTTCGGGGAAAAGGCCTTTCTCAGTACTGACCAGAAAGAGTTCTGAGGATAACGAACCCGTTTCCAGCATCCAAATATTAAAAGTTCCGCTCCGGTCCGAACAAAAAGCCAAATAATTCCCGTCGTCCGACCAGGCCGGCATATTATCGTTTGAGGGGAAATTGGTGACATACGTCATTAATCCGGTACTATAGTGATACAAAAACAGGTCATAATATCCCTCTTTGCCGAACGAACCTCGATCCGAGCCGAAGGCGATGTACTCACCGTTTGGTGCCCATGACGGATGAACGTCATCATAATAATCATTGGTTAACCGCGTCAACTGGCTGGAGCTGCGATGGTATACATAAAGATCCGACTGGCCGCTGAACGCCAGACCGGAAAAAACAATTTTATCTCCATCCGGCGACCAGCACGGTGAATAAAGCGAGACGAGCTCCGCAAACTGCAGTTTACCGGTGATCCGTTCCTCATCAAGACTATAAATATACAGGATATCATTCTCCCCGCTGCGTGACGAAAACACCAGTTCGCCGGAGTCATTAATGTCAAGATCGCTGCTCAGCATATGAAACGATTCAAAATCCGAAGACCTCTCACCGGCCACCAGCACCTTTGCTTTCGGCTTCTCCTCAACAGTGACCAACGGCTGAATATATATATTAGAATATCCGGTCCGATTGGATATATAAATAACATTTTGCTGGCCGTCATATTCGTAAAATGTCGGCTTGATGTTAACACCCTTGCGGGTGATCTCATCGGTCGTCATGGTTACAGAATCGTATTCTTTAAGGATCGGGTAAAAATCCTTTTGCAGGGCATAGCTCCATTCCTTATCCAGTTTTTTATAATCACTGTCGATGGTAAAATCGAGTACATCGGAAAACGTCCGGCTCATCCACAAGTTTTCACATATTTGCCGGATTTTATCATCACCGTAATTTTCAGCGATGTATTTAATGACGCTCTGCCCTTCTTTGTACATCAGGAACGAACCGAATATCAGGTGCATTTGTTGAACGGGAACCAGATAAGTGTTCAGCACCGCATCCCGCATAAACATTTCCGTCTCCGAACTCCATCCTTCCGACCAGTATTCGGCCAAACCTTCAATAAACCACAATGGCAAACCGGGATGATTATTTTGTTTGTGATCTTTCAAAACCCGGTTTGCATAACTGTGAGTAAAAACATGCACCAGTTCATGCTGCAACACTCTTTTAAAATACGAGACCGATCCATTTGCAGGCACGACAACGCGGCCCTTTAAAAACTCAAAAAAACCGCCTACACCCTCAGGTATAACATAGGGAATGGTATTGGTCTCCTGAAAATGGGCGTGTGTGGCATAAAAAATCAACGGGACGCGGTTCGTCAGGTTATGGTTGAAACGGGTTTCCAGTTCTTTGTAAACCTTTTCCGCATGTGCCGCGCCTATTTCGGCCAGTTCCCTCATTTCGGGATAATAGTAAATAACAAAATGATCCGTATTGAGAATGTGCCAGTCGAAATGATTGTATTGTATTTTATTCCGTCCGAAATAAAACTGCGGCCAAACCTGTGAAAAGGTTAACAGCAGAAAAAAAACCACAAACTTAAAATTGTACCGGGAAAACACACCTTACCTTTTCAAATTGAATCAATTATAAATATATATTATCGCTATCGTTTGACTTTAATATATAAAATTCAAATATCGCTCGTTTGACTCATATACCGGCAGGTATCCCCTGCCTGGCAGTGACAGGACCTGAGAAACCTGATACAGTCTACAAAGTAGAATTGTTATTATTTATAACTTTTTAACCGTGTAATTGTTTCAATCTCACTTCCAATATCGTCATTTAATTTTCTTGTTGTATATCCGAAGGGTCTTGTAATTCCTCGCCTGAAGATCGTCCAGCGCCCGGATCATTCGATGATTATTTTCGAGAATAACCGAGCACTCCGATTCGGAATAGCCGATGGCAGTGCCTTTTTCGATGGTGTCCAAATAAAAGACCAGATCGATCGCTCGATGGCGGTATTTTTTAAGGACGCCCATCAATAACGTGCGGCAACGATGGACCTTGCGGATTTCCCACAGTAATATGAACAGACCGAACGGCCATAATTTACCGTTGACCTTCTGCAGTGCCGGATTTGCATCCTTGATGCTCAACGAAAAGCCCACACACTCGCCGTCAATATATGCAAGATATGTAATTTCCGGTATGATGACGTGTTTCAATTCTTCCTTAAAATAATCCAATTGTTCACTTGTTAAAGGTACATGACCCCAGTTCTCATTCCAGGCCTCTTCAAAAACCGGTCCGATATCATCAACCGCCTGGTCCAGATTTTTCATGTCCACGGTCTTGATGATCAAATCCTTTTGCCGTTTTACACGGTCCCTGATCTTAAACAAGGAAGGCCGCAGTTTAACATTTTCATCAACAATAAAAGCATACCAATCAACTTCTTTCCGGTACCCGGCTGACATCACCAGGTCGTTGTAATAGTGTAAATTATATGCTGTCATAACAAACGGGATGGAATCAAAACCTTTACACACAATACCCAATTCATCATATACTGTAAAGCTCATTGGACCGACGATTCGCGATTTGTTTTTTGATAAAACCCATGATTCGGCCGCGTTCAGCAAAGCCTGAGCCACATTCTTATCATCGACACATTCAAAAAAACCAAAAAAACCGGTTTCGTTATCGTGATGTTTTTCATAACTATAATTGATATGCGCAGAAATCCGCCCCACGGGTGTATTACCGTCGAAGGCCATAAATAGCTGCGCATCGCCCACAGTATAAAAGATACCCGTGTCCTTGCGTAAAAATTTGATCTGATCACCGATAAGCGGAGGTACCCAATAGGGATTTTTTTTGTAGATGGACCATGGAAATTTTACAAATTTTTTTATCTCACGAACCGTGTTGATCTGTTCAATTCTGATAGCCATAACTTTTCCCTCACCTTTTAATTGATCCTGTCAAATTTTAAATCATGACGGGATTCGAATATGGTCCGATGTTTGATCCCATTCATGTCATCGAATCCGTTCCGAATAACCGTTTGAACCGGAATTTGATATTCCCTCCATTTTTTCAAAAATATTATTTACAATGTGAATTTTTTATTGATCTTTAAAATAATTTTTAGTAAATTTATAGTTTGTAAACCATATTGAAAGGACAAAGACGAATGGCTCATCATAAATCTGCATTAAAAAGAATCAATACCAATGCTCGTGACAATCTGCGCAACAAAATATACATGTCCACATTAAAGACACA
Source organism: Candidatus Zhuqueibacterota bacterium (assembly GCA_016931775.1). Lineage (GTDB taxonomy): Bacteria > Zhuqueibacterota > Zhuqueibacteria > Residuimicrobiales > JAFGEC01 > JAFGEC01. Next base: position 10,536 of record JAFGEC010000555.1, read on the forward strand.
ACTTAAAAAAGTGCGCTCTGCCGAAAACAAGCAGGCTGGTGAAGAACAATATCGTAAAGCAACGTCCATGCTGGATAAACTCGTAAGTAAAGGTATCATTCACAAAAACAGAGCAGCAAACCAAAAATCTAAACTCGCTGCGGTTGTACGTTCATTGCAATAATCCTTCGAATTCTTTTTTGTCAAAGTTCGGCTATAAATTCTGTGGGATTTTTTGTTCATGTCTGCTTACCTTCCCGGCAACATATAATTCGGTGGTTCTTTCGTAATATAAATATCGTGTGGATGACTTTCGGCCAATCCGGCATGTGTTATGCGAATAAACCGGGATTTTTCGCGCAATTCGGCCAGCGATGCCGAACCGCAATATCCCATTGCAGCACGCAGGCCGCCTATCATTTGATAAATAACATCACTGAGTTTGCCTCGGTAGGGAATCCGGCCTTCGATACCCTCCGGCACCAATTTTTTCAACTCACGTTCCCCTTCCTGAAAGTATCGATCACCACGCCCGCCTTGCATCGCACCCAGCGAACCCATAGCCCGGTAGACCTTGTAACTTCTTCCTTCATACAACACCGTTTCTCCCGGACTTTCCTCCGTTCCGGCCAGCATGTTACCAAGCATCACCGTATCCGCACCGGCGGCCAGTGCTTTGGCGATGTCCCCGGTCTGCTTGATACCGCCATCCGCAATAAGAGGTACATCGTTTTTTCTACACACAGCACTGCAGTTCAAAATGGCTGTTAATTGCGGCACTCCGGTCCCCGCTACAACCCGTGTCGTGCAAATAGACCCGGGCCCGACACCGACTTTTACGGCATCGGCCCCGTTATCGATAAGCTCCTGTGTCGCCTCGGGGGTTGCAACATTTCCGGCGATAACTTCCATATTGGGGAATTCCTTTTTTAACGCCTTGAGCGTTCTCAGGACACCGGTCGAATGACCATGTGCCGTGTCAAGCACCAGTAAATCCACACCACCATCGATCAGCGCTTCAGCCCGTTTCATGGTATCCATGGCGACACCCACAGCAGCGCCCACCGACAGCCGGCCATGCTCATCCTTAGATGCCAAGGGATATTTTTTTCGATTTTGAATATCCTTAACGGTAATAAGACCGCGCAGTTTCTGCTCCTTGTCGACAACCAGAAGTTTTTCGATCCTGTACTTTTGCAGTATTTTCTCCGCTTCTTCGAGAGAAGTGCCGATGGGGACGGTGACCAGATTATCCTTGGTCATTAGATCGCTGGTCTTTTTATTTAAATTTGTTTCGAACCGGAGATCACGGTTTGTAAGAATTCCAACCAGTTTTTGACCATCCACAATTGGAATACCCGATATTCTGTATCGCGCCATAAGCTCCAGAGCCTCGCTGACCTTCCGATCCGGAGACAGGGTGATAGGATCCATAATCATACCGCTTTCGGACCGTTTGACCAAATCGACCTCAGCGACCTGAAATTCTATGCTGTTATTTTTATGTATGATACCGATACCTCCCTCACGTGCAAGCGCAATGGCCAGCTGTCCCTCCGTAACCGTATCCATTGCCGCACTGACTATAGGTATGTCGATATTAATATTTTTTGTCAATCGGGAGCGAACATCCGTCTCTTTCGGCAGAACGCTCGACTTGTTCGGTATCAGCAGAACGTCGTCGAAGGTGTAACCTTCTCCAATTATAGTTGCCATACTATTATCTCCAATCTACAATTCACCCACTGTTCGTTCAACGGTTTCAATAATTGTATCATTTTCAAAAAGCTGTTTTATCCTGGTAATATCGTGATGTAAAAGCCGGTCTTTGGTCATGGTCTCCACATTACCCCTCACGGTTTGATACACCGCACCGGTTCCCGCACCGTGTTTCAACCTGGCACGAAAATCCAACGCCTGGCAGCCTGCCAGCAACTCAATGGCCAAAACGGTCTCCGTATTTTCCACTACTTCCATTGCCTTTCGCGCCGCATGTGCTCCCATACTCACATAATCCTCCTGATTCGCGGAAGTGGGTATAGAATCGACCGATGCCGGATGGCACAACACCTTGTTTTCCGATACCAGAGAGGCAGCTGTCACCTGAGCGATCATAAACCCGGAATTCTTCCCGCTATCCGTTGCCAGAAACGGCGGCAAACCGCTTTGAACGGTATCCATCAGGTTCTCCAGACGTCGTTCGGAAATGTTAGCCAATTGTGATATGGCAATAGACAGCACATCGCACGCCAGCGACACAGGCTGGCCGTGAAAGTTACCTCCCGAAATCACCTGGTTTTCGTCAGTAAAAACCAGCGGATTATCTGTGCATGCGTTAATTTCAGTATCAAATACACTCTTGACATAAGCCAATGCATGCCGAACCGCACCATGAACCTGCGGGATACACCGCGAACTATAGGGATCCTGCACTTTATCGCAATCTTTATGAGAAGCAACTATTTCACTTTCGCGCAGCAGTGCCCGCATATTTTCAGCCACTTTTATTTGATGTGCAAAGCCGCGTGCCGCCTGAATTTTCGGATCAAAGGCAGCCGTGGTGCCCAGCAGACTTTCAACGGTTATCGCACCGCTGATATCCGCCAGCTTGGCCAGTCGATTCGCCCGAAACAACGCAAGAGCTCCCCATGCCGTCATCATTTGCGTACCGTTGATCAATGCCAGCCCCTCTTTGGCCTTGAGAGTGAGAGGGGACAGACCGGCTTTCTGAAGCGCCTTTTCACCGTCTATCTTTATATCGCCCATCCGGGCTTCACCCAATCCCAACATCACCAGCGTCATATGTGCCAGCGGAGCCAGATCGCCCGATGCGCCCACAGAACCTTTCTCCGGCACACAGGGTGTGATTCCGTTGTTGAGCATTTCAACCAACAATTGTGCAACCTCCGGCCGCGTCCCGGAAAATCCGCTGCACAAAGTATTGACCTTTAGCAGCATGGCAGCCCGAACGAACGGTATCGGCATATCCTTTCCAGCACCGCAAGCATGGCTGAGTATCAGATTCAACTGCAGTTCTTCCAGGTCCTGTTTGGGAATAAACACCTGACTTAATTTACCGAATCCGGTGTTTACCCCGTAAACGTGCTTTTTTCCGGTCAACAGGCTATCCACACACGCCCTGGATTTCTGCATGCGCTTTATCGCATCGCGCGATATATCCACAATCGCCCCACCGCAAGCAACCCGGTAAATAGAATCAAGATCCAGTGAACGTCCGTCGATGATTACATCGGCCATGCTGTAACCTCAAAAGTTATAAATATAATGATAGGAATATTTATTCAAATTTGCAACTGGTTTTTGTGCAGGGTGAGTTGAATCAATCGTTATGCTTTAAAACTCATTTTCGGGCGAAAAAACAGCAAAACCATGTAATTTTTACATACTAAAAATACGCAAGTATGTAAAAATTACATGGTTTGTTCATCGTTTGACCTGACCTTCTTCCAAAAGCCGCTGAAACCTCGGGTTATCACGTAGCGGATTCCAGGCCGGATCTAACAAAAGCAGGTAAGGTGACACTTCCGACGGAACGGAAACCAGCAGTTCAAGCTGGTCGATGGCCTCCTCATACGCACCGACACGCACAAAAATCAAGGCGGCGACTTCCAATCGAAAAGTCCCTAAAAGTGCATCCTTCGAAAGAGGAGAATCACCGACGATATCTCTGGCTATTCGAGAAGCATCTTCGTTTCTACCAAGGCCCACATAGGCCAGCCCAAGAAACAATTGCAGATCTTCCTGAAAAACGGAACTTTTAGCAGATTCGAGCCGGATTCGCGCGTTTTCCCAGTACTCACGGGCCTTCTTTTCCTGACCGAGTTGTTTATACATCTCCGCAAGACCCAGGTGAAACATGGTCGTATCCACGATTCCATATTTTTCCGGGGGCACCCTGCTCAATTGTTGCGCATATGTTTCAGCCATTATCCGTAAAAGAGCAAAAGGCTGCATTTCGAATCCCAAACCGGCGGGACCGGCCACCGGCGCCGCTTCGAGAATTATTCCTTTCGCCTTATCCACATCTCCATTTCGAACGATGCATAAAAGAACTTTGAACAAAATTGCTATAGGAAAGTCCGGTCCGAGAAAAGTGGCACGGTCCAACATTCGCTCAGCGCTTTCGTACTGCCGCATCAAGATGTATGTGAGCCCAAATTCCACAACAGTGTCGAAGGAAAGAGGATTTAATTCGATTGACTTTTCCAGCGAGTTTAAACTTTCATCCCAATGACCCTTACGTCTTTTGATAAAAGCGATTGAGTTAAGGGCATCTATACTGTTGGGGTAAATATTTTGAGCGTTTTTATAATGTTCAAGAGCACGGTCAAAGTCGTGGTCACCATAATAATAGTAATCACCCAGCGCCAATTGAACAGCAGGAGATTCAGGATCAAGTTCATATGCCTTGTCCAGAGCGGTTTTTGCCGCTCTCCTTAGATCAGGTCTGGGCTGATAATAGGAATAAAAATCCCATATAAACGCCCGTGAAAGACCCGCCCATGCCATGGCGAATTCCGGATCAAGTTCAGTTGCTTTTTTGTACATCTGAACGGCCTTTAAAGTAAATTCCTGCGTATGATGATGACTCCAGTATTCATTGCCACGAAGATAGTATTCGTAGGCTTTAAGGTTTTCGGTCGGTACCGTTTTTAACGCCTCGCGTTCGTTTTTTAGCAGCGAGACATTCAGGGCATGGGCTACCCGCTCGGCGATTTCAGACTGCACACGGAATAACTCGGTCATGTCCTCGTCATAAATTTCCGCCCACAAATGAATATCTTCGGATACGCAAATCAATTGGGGAATAATCCGAATCCTGCTCGCGGGATCTCCCGGCCTTTCCCGCTGTATCGTGCCTTCGAGGATAAAGTCAACATCCAGCTCCTCTCCGATCTGCTGGACATTTTTTTTGCTCTCTTTATATTGAATCGTGCAAATATTCGCATGATCGAGGGATGATGCCGCCTGTGCTTCGCGGAGAAAACGGGTTTTGGCTTCGGGATCACTGGTCAGTTCGGGAGGCAAAAATTTAAGTGCAACCGTGCGTTTGAGCTTGGTGTCCTCGGCCTTGTATACCACACCCATACCCCCCTGCCCGAGTTTTTCGATAATCCTGTAATGAGAAATCGTCTTGCCAATCATCTCAGTACCGAAAAGTGACTATTTAAAAATTATTATTTTATTACGGCAAATAAATACTCAACACCTTAGTATCAATCGAATTTTATACAGTAATGCTATTTCCATAGATTGTCGACTCATATTACAATTACGCCTGTGGTCAACACATACAAACTTTAATACGTGATATGTACATTATTAATAAATCATCTGCCGAACTTTTATAAAAACGTATGAACTAAAGTCGAACTTTTTTCACAGTATTTTCTCTCAATCGACACTGAACATTAACCAGCTTTAAACCACTTCGATAATATATCCTTGTTCACGAGCTCGTCGATCCCATCCAATTCCTTATAAAAATACTCATCCAAAAAAGCTTTGGTCGTTTCGTTTATTTCAGGCGGTCTTTTTTTTACAAGCGGACTCATGGCGAAATGAATCAAATTGACAAGTTTTCTTTTTATTGGAGTTGAACCTGAAAATTCAGGAGGTATATTCGGTAATGAATGAGCATAATAAGTACTCCCAAAATTTCTCAAAAGGTAATTTTTTTTGAGCTGAAGGAACAAGATAATTGGTAATTTGGCTCTGTTGGCATGTGTTTTTAACACGTCAGCGGGAATTTTTTTAAAATCTACCTGTATAAAATCACAAATTTCCCTGATGACGCTTTCTGTATTTGCTATCAACTCTTCGAACAAGACAACTTTGATTCTTTCCTTTGGGATGACCTCATAATAATGTTCCAGTTGCTCTTTATACAAACTTCTGTTGAGAATACAATAAGGGCTGTATTTAATGGTGTCTTCAAAGCTATAAATGACTTTCCCTCTTCTGAGCATGTGATAATAATTGGAATACGCACGCATTGTAGGTTGCCTCAATAAAAAGATGAGTTTAATCTCTTTTTTTTGAATCGCAATTCTTTCTGCGGCAATTTTTGAAGCCAGATATGTGGTTGAATCTTCACCCTTTAAAAATTTTTCCTTACCGGCGAATTTCTTCAAATACCAATCCCACATTTTTGAAGGATTTTCATTCATAATTTGGGCGGTCCATTTATTTTTTCCTTTGTGATAAAAAGAATAATCACTATGCTGCAGATGATTATCTATATCAAAAAAACCGATTTCATCGGTCGGGATAAAAATTTGCGGGTGTTTATCCAGAATTTGGTGCAGTGTTGTCGTCCCGCATTTCATGGCGCCACCGATAATAAAATCGGGAAGCAATTTTTCGCCGGGGGCAATCCAGTTTTGCAGTCTTGAATTTTTTTTCATAATCCCGGGCCCCTTCCGACTTCTACTGTTCCCAAATCTTTATTCTTTCCAAAGTTTCATTGTTTTCCCTCAATTCCCGAATTTTCCGGTCGAATTCCCGGGCTTCTGCAGTCAGCCTTTCCACAACATCCGGCATGTCCGCCGCCAGATCGTACTGTTCCGACGGATCCACCAACAGATCATACAGTTCGTATGGATCGCACGGTCCGTGATTGAATCCGCCGATATTCTTACGAAAATGCAGTTTATACTTGCCGGATCGGATGGCGTTCAATGTCTCCTCCCAGTAGTAAAAAAACTGTTCATGGGGAGACTTTTCGGTTCCCTGCAGCACGGGTATTATGTTTTTGCCGTCGACAGGCCGGTCGTCGGGGACGGGAATATCGGCCATCGCAAGAATGGACGCAAACAGATCCATGGTGGTGCCGACTTCGGTGCAAACTCGCCCCGCCGGTAAAACACCGGGATAACGGGCGATAAACGGCTCACGCACTCCGCCTTCCCAGGTCGATGCTTTGGCACCGCGCAGTAATCCCGAACTGCCGCCGTTCTGTTTCATATGGCTCCAAGGCCCGTTATCACTGGTAAACACCAAAAAAGTATTCTTTTCAACACCTGCCTGCTTCAACGTTTCCATAATCTGCCCTACACTCCAGTCAATTTCCTCGATCACATCGCCGTAAAATCCACGTTTGGAGCGGTCCTCGAATTCTTTTGAGCGAGCCAGAGGGATATGCGGCATGGTGTGCGCCAGATAAAGGAAAAACGGCTTGTTTTTGTTCTCTTGAATAAACTTGACCGACTCTTCCGTATATCGTTTGGTCAATGTGGTTTGATCGCAGGGCTGTTCGATAATTTCGGTGTTGCGCATCAGCGGAATAGGCGGCATACTGTTGCCGTACATGTCATTGCTGTAGGGAATACCGTAATAGTAATCGAATCCATGGCTGGTGGGTAAAAATTCCGGTAAATGTCCCAAATGCCATTTTCCGATACAGGCGGTGGCGTAATTTTTGGTTTTTAACAGCGTGGCGCAGGTTTTCTCCGCCGGCGGCAGTCCGATTTTGTGGTGGGGAAACAACACACGTGTAATGCCTGTGCGTATCGGATACCGTCCCGTCAACAGAGCAGCTCGGGATGGCGAACATACCGCAGCGGCAGAATAAAACTGCGTCATCATGACACCCTGATCCGCCAACCGATCCAGATTGGGGGTAGCGATCGTGGGGTGGCCGGTTCGCGCCATGTCTCCATAACCCATGTCATCCACAAAAATCAACACAACATTGGGTTGCCTTTTACCGGACACGCTGCAGCCCATCAGGCCGGCACCGGCCGCCGCAAGGGAGGATTTCAGGAATTCTCTTCGTCTCATTGGTCCCTCCAAATGATGTATGAAATCTTGTTTGTTTTTTTATTTGAAATTCATTTCTCCTGATATTTAAAATATAAGAGAAAATGGATAAAACACAAGCGGTTCGTGATTTTTCTTACAGTCTGTTACATTATGACGAGGACAAAACTCAAAGTAATTATTAATTGACAAAGTTGAAAACACAATATTTCAGAGGCGTTGAACATCCGACTGTTTGGCCAAAAAACGCTGCTTTCTTCGACAGTGTTGAGTAAATATTCCCGAAGCCGTACTTTAAGTTGTGTAGACTAACGATTCTTGATCCTTCCCACATAAAACGGATGTTTGACAAAATTTCGTAATATCTCAGTTATGGGTGGAAGGTGCGACGCACCGGCTCTCGACATCTGTCAAAATTTTAAAATTACATATATTTGGCAAAA
>JAFGEC010000556.1 GCA_016931775.1 Candidatus Zhuqueibacterota bacterium
TGCCCTCGCTTCAAAATGTCAGCCTTTTTATGAAAAATTTATTTAAAAGAAAATTGGACACGGCAATTTTCAGTCTGACCGGTCATACAGCGGCCCTTCAAGGTCTCGAGCCGGACCTGGAAAACAATACTCTGCTCAAAGAAGCAATCAGCTATCTGAAAAAATTTAACCTCCCTCATCAGATCATCCTCAACCGCGCAATTAAAAGTTTTAACGTTAAACTGGTATTCAATATGGTCATGGAGGACTCGGCATTACCTTCCAAAGTACTGACCAGATACTTTGAAAATGAACTGGGGATAAATATTGATACAGCAGGTGCGGTCAATTTCGAACCAATGGTTCGCCGTGCATTACGGGAACGTAAGCTTTTTCTGCTTGAATCATCCGTATTAAGACAGGTCAACAGAATCGTCGGAGAACTCATTCAACATGAAACCGGCTACTCAAAACCGGCAATAGATACGAACGAACGGTCAAAACCCACGCCCGGCAAAATTATGTGCGGTATTAACTGTATCACGTGGCAAGATTGTGAGGTTCAAAATCCTGGACATCCCTGTCCTTATAAAAATATACGCTAATTTTATTCCGTTAATTTTCCTTTGATCGAACGAATGTAAAGGTCGCGCTGGGGGAAAGGGATTTCAATTTTCTTTTTCCTGAATTCTTCCACAATAGCACATCGTATATTGGAGCGAACGTGATGGTGTTTTTTGGGGTCCTTAATCCATACCCGCAACTGCATCTCCCACGCCGAATCACCAAAATTTTTCAGTAATACTTCGGGCGACGGCGAATTAAGTACGAGATCGGCTTCTTGCGCCACATGAAGCAGCGCATCTTGAACCGTTTTAAGGTTGGAATTATACGACACGCCGATTTCGATGTCCAGGCGGACCTTGGAATCGCCGTGCGACCAATTAATAACCTTATTGGATATAAATTCAGAATTCGGAACGATGATGGAAATATTATTTATGGTGCGCACGGTAGTGGCACGCATATTGATCTCCTCCACGTCTCCTTCAATATCACCAACCGTCACACGGTCTCCGACCTTGACCGGCCTCTCCAGCAATAAAATCAAACCTGAAATAAAGTTGGACGATATATTTTGCAGGCCGAAACCGATCCCCACAGAAAGCAGGCCGAAGATGACCGCCAGCCCGCTCAGGTCAATTCCAATGTTTTGAAAAGCCACGATTGCCCCGACACTGATGAGAATATATTCCGTAATCCGTGTTAATGTGTAGCTGAGACCGGATTCGATCTGAAATCGCGATAAAATTTTCACCATTAATTTGCGGGCGATATACTTTGAAAACCACACAAATGCCACAAAGATCACAGTAAATTTGAGGATAGAGAAGGGACTGATCGTGGTCTCACCCAGGGCGAAAATCTTCATATTGATAAAATCATTTACGATTGACCAGAAGCTGGATAATGTCATAGACGCTCCTATGAATGTGTGAGCATGAAAAAATATATTGTGCCTTTATTCTTTGGCCTAACCTTCAAAAATTCGAATTTTGACGCTGCAAAAATCAAAATAATGATATCCTCGGTATCCGTCTGCACGGAAATATATTTGAGCGTGTTCTGTTGTCCCTCAAATTTACCCCGCCCTATAAAGTTGATCGTAAATTCCCGGCCATCACCACCGGTGTGCTGAACTGTCGTCAGAATATGAACATCAGCATCCGCCCGGTCGCGCATGTAATTTACGAACTGGATCTCGGTTCTGTAATAATCGAGGTCCATGTACCAATCGGGTGAATCAATATATATATTGATCGCGTTCGAGTTTAAATCGGTCCGTGTAGAGTCCTGCGTGTACGCTGTTGCGAAACAGAAAAATAGTAAAATAATAAACATTTTTCTTTTAAGAAAACTCGAAGCATTTCTCATGTTACAAATCATTATTCTCCCTGGCAATATCATAGGCGAATAACGATCATCCCAGGATATTGTAGATGGTTTATTTTATATGAATGTTGTCCGGATTATAAGCAATGCCTGCTCTTTTATATCTGCATAACAGAGCCGATCCGGCAAATGATTCATATTTTTCACCCTGGCATTCGCCGCTTATTATATTTTTAGCACATATGATTTGCTCATTTATAAAAAGCTTGTCCAAAACATCACCGTGTTCCGGCAGGATCTTTTCGAATTCCCCGCTCCTTTGGTTCAATTTCTCCAAAGTTTGCAGATAAGACTCGATAGGAAGGCACCCGTCAAGAAAAAGCCAGACAAGCGTATTGTTATTATCTCCGGTAAACAACAGCTTGTTTTCGGTATCTAATAGCGCAATACTCCCTTTTGTATGACCGGGAACCTCGACAACTTCAAGTTTCCTGTTACCCAGATCAAATACGAAACCCGCTTGGACAGGCGAAATGACCGGTTCTTCACTTGTACTGATTTCTTTGATAAAAGATGATTCAAAATTTGGATACTCGTTTATCGCCCGCTGGACTGAATTATCGTGGTATTCTTTACTGGTAAATATTTTAATAAGCTCGAAATCCAAAGGATGGGCATACACTTTTGAAAATTGAAAATTCCCTCCGGCATGATCCGGATGGCCGTGAGTATTCACAACAATCACCGGTAATTTGGTGATTGTTTTAACATAACTCGCTAAATCCGCCACACCTATACCGGTATCAATCAGCAACGCCTGCTTTTCACCTTCCACAAGGTAAATATTGTCACTCCCATGGTCATTAATGCACCAGACCTTATCTGCGATCAGCTTTGAACTGAACCAGCTTTGACCTTCATATACAGGTATTTTTTCCACTCTGCTTTGGTTTTCTTTGCACGAGAACACCGCCAAAAGAAAAACCAAACCCGTATAAAAAACAAACCTGACATCTTGTTTCAATTTGAGTTCCTCCATATTATTATAACATCATTTTGAATGTGATGTTCCGGCATCAACTCATATTTCTTCATCATATTTATCGATCAATAACCGGAAGCTTAAATTTTGCCGTTAGATTCGATTTTATTTCGTCTTCACCGATGATATTGTCATTGTATTCACCGGATATTCTTTCTTCCGTCCAGGAAATAATTTCGAGTTTACCCGATTTACATAAATGAATAGGTCCACATGCACCTTTAACAACTCTGATTCCTATACGTGCTGAGAACTCGCTCGCGGATTTAGGAAAATCCGATAAAACGTACTTACCGGATTCCGGGTCTTTTTTTTTCCAGTCCCTCAATATGTATCACTTCTAATTCGAACGGTAGCTGCGAATATAATTGATCTTGGTTGATCCAAATATTTAACGAGCTTGCTGTTCTATCTGCTTTGGCAGCTATCGCATGATCAAGCCTGTATTCAGAATAATATCCTTTCAAAATGGCTCGATCCATTGACTCTTTTCGAGCTTTTAATTGATAACTAAAAATAACCATCCAAAAAATAGTAACAATAGAGAAGTAATTCATTCGGTTCACAAAAGTACCTCAAAAAAAATTCACGTTAATTTGATAAAAAGCTTTTTAACTTGCAGAGTATAGCATATGGGTACTTTATGATATGAAGTTCAGTGGTTATCATTCGCACGTGCTGTTTTTATTGTTACATCGCGTCGTCAGAATTGTAACGATTATTTAGAATCAGAACCGACAGGTTTTCTCGTTAGCCATACCGCCATCTCACCGGGTCCACGATGTGACCAGGCATAGTATGGAATTGCCAGCAGCTTTCTCGTTTTTCCGGATTTTTCCATGATGTTTCCGGTAATGACGGTCACTCCATTCAATAAATCTTTCCGATATTCAGCTGCAAGATCAGCATCATCCGGAACCAATAGGCCAAGCACTTTGTTATTATTATCGACCCATTCGGCACAGTAGATGATCGGACCGCGGCCCAGGGCAACTTTGTTTTGGTCTTGTTCAACTTTTTCAAAGGCGACAATCCGGCGAACCGGCATGGGCAGGTCCAGTTCAATGATATCCCCTTTTGACCATTCTCGATCGATGACGGCAAATCCCTTGTGTAAACGAAAATCAATAACGTTACCGTTCACCTTTAATGAGACTTTTTGCTGATTGTTTTTCAAATACCGATATAAATCGCTCGGTACCGGTTTGTTCGACACCCAACCGGGGATACGAACGTTTACCGCGAACCTGGTATTGGCCGCAGGATCGACTTTAATTGTCACATCTCCCTGCCACGGATAGGCCGTTTCCTGATGAATTCCGACTTTGGTATTTCCCATCTCAAAATTGGTTTTGCTTGCAATAAAAAGATTGACAAACAACGAATCGTTTCGCTGGGCGTAGATTAAACCGGGTACGGATGGGATAAAACGTATCACATTTGATGGACAACACGAGCAATCAAACCAGGGTTGCCGGGTGAGCGCGCCCATATTAAACTTGTATTTTCCGTCTGATTCCAGACAATTGGGGTAAAAGAAGGATTCACCTTTGAGCGACACACCTGAAATCATTCCGTTATAAAGTGTACGCTCGAGGACATCAACATATTTGGCATCACCGTGCAATAAAAACATACGATGGTTCCAATAAATATTTCCGATCGCAGCACAGGTTTCGTTATATGAGGTTAAATTGGGTAATTCATAGTTATCACCAAATGCCTCTCCCCTATGTCTGGCACCGATGCCGCCTGTAATGTAGTATTTCTTTGAAACCACATTTTCCCAAATTTTATCGACCGCATTCAAGTAACTCGAATTTTGCAAAATCGCGGCAATATCGGTCATTCCGGCATACATATATACAGCGCGTACCGCATGCCCGACCGCTTCGTCCTGTTCAAAAACAGGCTTATGATCCTGGCTATAAGCACCATACAGTTCACGACCCTCAGGCCGGCCCCTTTGATCCAGAAAAAACTTTGCCAGATCAAGATATTTTCGACGTTTTGTGATCTGATATAATTTTACCAGCCCCGTTTCGATAATCTGATGTCCGGGTATATCAAGTTTTTTCCCGGGCCCGAAAGTATCGTCGATTAAATCGGCATTTTTTAAGGCGATATTCAAAAAATTCGTCTTTCCGGTCGCGTAATAATGCGCTGCAGCAGCCTCGTACATATGCCCTGAATTGTACAATTCATGACTTGCTCCCAAATGATGCCAGCGTGGTCCGGGGTTTACCCACGGCGCCGGTGTGGTATCGGGATTCAAAGTTTTCCAGGTGCACAGATAGCCGTCATCTTCCTGCGCCGCTGCGATCTTTTCAATAATATCATCGATATATCGCTCTAATTCAGCGTCCGGGTGAGTGGCTAAAGAATACGAAGCACCTTCAATTATTTTGTAGACATCGGTATCGTCAAAAGGCATCTTTCCCTCATATTCTCCTTCCAGTAAGCCACCGGCTTTTGCAAAATTTCTTATTCTTCCTTCTTCCTCACATTTTTTAAAACCGAAAGGGATGGTTACGGTCCGGTTGGTTTCGATACGTCCGGTCCAAAAATCATCGGTTAGTTCGACCTTTGTAAATGAAACGGGCGTTATGGGATAAACCAAATCTTTTTCTCGATTTTGCGTTTTTTGACAGGTTGTCGTTATAACTGTTAAGAAAAAACAAAATACGCTTAGAATTTTTACCAGAGAACGAGTTATCATATCATCTCTCACATTTTTGTTTAAAATGGTTAATATGGCGATCGTTTTACGCCTCGGTGGTTTAGACGTATGATAAAATCCAAACAATCGATAGATATCGGACAGGAATTAAAACCATAAATGTTTTAACTATGACCTTGAGTTTTTGAAGCCACTTTTTTAATCACCATTAAAAAAAATAGACAAAAAAGGTAAACATTGCAAGCAAAATAATATTTTCAATGTAATATCTCAGTTATGGGTGGAAGGTGCGACGCACCGGCTCTCGACATCTGTCAAAATTTTAAAATTACATATATTTGGCAAAA
>JAFGEC010000557.1 GCA_016931775.1 Candidatus Zhuqueibacterota bacterium
AGGTGCGACGCACCGGCTCTCGACATCCTTACAAATATTCAAATCACATAAATTTGGCAAAAGGAGGTGCGTCGCACCTATCCTGTGCCACCCGTAACTGAGGTTTTACAAAGCCGGATTTTTATCAATCCGATTTCAATATAGTTTTAGTTTCAAAAAATCCGTTAACATTGGAATTGACTGTATTTTATTCAGAAGCCGCCAACCTTCACGGCGAGTTATTCGCCGACTCGCACTGTGGGAAAAGATGACGGCTTCTTCAGATTGAATGAAAAGTTACACGCAACGATATGACCGTGCGTCATTCATACAAACAAATTTTATTGCGTCGTATTTAAAATATTTAAAATGTGAGTTTGCACAATTCCATTATTCATCAACAATGCATGCTTGGTGCTCTTTTTCCCCGGAACGGAATAGGAAGTACCAAAAGCTCTTGCACTTTCAGCGGTAATATAGCCATCTCCAAGTACCTTAACGATCTTACCCTGCTGCTTGTACCAGTCATCGGTTTTCACAAGTATCAGATCTCTGTCGGTGTTGTATTCGACGCCGTATATCGAATGATAAGACACACCGGGAGCATAACCGGCATTAAGCGTGTTTGAGAATAGAGAAGAAATACTGAGATGATCGAGATCCGTGACCGATCCCTGATTTTTTAAATCTAGGCAATCATAACGGGGAATGACCCACCTCAGTGCTGCCCACTCTGGCAGATCGGTTTCAACTTCCGCAAGACTCGAATACTCTGAAAAAATCCCGGTATAAAAGGCAGTCGTTCCCAGGTGCGGTGTTCCGACAGTAATAACCTTATCCACTCTCATCGGATTCTTTTCCGCGTAATACCGGGCCACAAGTCCGCCAAAGCTGTGTGCGACAAAATTCACCTTGTTCGCATAGTTAAATTTCCAGATATCATTCAGCAGATTGTCAATATCACTCTTGATTCCTGCAGGTGAAGTGTACTTTGGATGTCTGTACATTGCCCCGTACTGCGGGTCCCACAGCGTCCTGTACTTTGTGTAACTCGGGTAATTGCGATAAGTCTCCTCTTTCTCATAGCCCGCATTCTTCAAAAGCTCCGAAACTGACTTGTATGCCGTTTCCCAAGGCACCCATGAACCCAGTTGCCACCACGGAACGGGATAACCATACGGATTTATATAACCGTGCAGTACAACAACTGGTAGAAGGATTTTTACACCAAATAATTTTTCTCGAGACTTGACAAAGAATGCATTCCAATATATTTAGACGCAATATTGAAGAATTTTTTAAATTTATTGGTATAAATAGTCCATTTCATGTAAAAACTCTTCGCCGTGCATTAAAACAGTCAATTTGCTTGCATTTTTATTTTTAAATGCTTAAATCTTTTTAAATAGGAACAAAAAATGGGAACAGAATTACCGGTCATTATCGAAATCGAACCGGAACTGAAAAGTGTAAGAGGCCTCTAATTCCCTTGGGATGAATAAAAACGATAATTCATTTTAAAAAATGATAATCAACTTTAGAAAATGATATCAAACAAACATTACCGTCTCTTTATTTTTGGCGCGCTTTACTTTGTTCAGGGTGCGGTTTTAAGTTATTTTATCACCTTTAATATTTTATATTTGCGGGAATTCGGCTTCTCTAAGGAAGCAGTCGGTTTTTTTCAATCCATACTCGCTGTTCCGTTCATATTAAAAATATTCTTTGGTATGGCATCCGATGCCTGGAATCCATTTAACCTGGGTCATAGAAAACCATACATCATCATGGGATTATTTCTCCAGGGTACGGCAATGTACCTTATAACATTCGTATCTCCACAGTCCAATCTGACCGCTTTTGCGGTCATGGCGCTTTTGGCATCAATAGGCATGGCACTTTATGATACCTGCACCGACGGTCTCGCTCTTGACACGTGCAAAGTCGAGGACCGGAGTATCGTCCAGGGTGTCATGACCGGCGGCAGGGCAGCGGGCGTTCTCGCACTCTTACTTTTGGGCGGCATCATCCGCGACAACGTCGGTTGGAACTGGATTTTTTATATCGAAGCAATCCTTGCCTTTACGCTCATTCCACTGGTTTTAGTGCTCAAGGAAGGAAGAACAGTGAATAAAGAAAATTTTTCATGGAACGCCTTCAAATCATTCACGAAACCGGCGGTCATAATACTTTCGACCATCGGAATTATCTACGCCCTGACCATTGATGGAATATATACATTTTTAAGCGATCACCTCCGATACGACTTTGAACTATCCATGACGAAAGTGACCATGCTCATTGCTCTGGCAATGGCGGGCCGGATCACCGGCGCGTTATCAAGTTCGTTTTTAACCCGTCTTTTCGGCAGGAAACCAAGCGTTCTCATCGCGATAGGCCTCACCATCACAGGAACCTTAATTCTGGCTTTGGGGAGCTCTCTTATGTCTATCGCACTAGGGGCCTTCTTTTTCGGCCTTGCTTACGGCTATTATACCGCGATCTATGGCGTTATTGCCATGGATTTTAGCGATCCGGCAATATCAGCTTCCATGTTCGCCATATTTATGATGTTTATCAACATCGGTACGGTTATAGGTCAAACCCTGGGCGGTGTACTGACCCAGAACCTGGGATTTAAAGGTATGAGTTTAATCATGGGTTTTATTAATCTCATCAATGTATTTTTGGTCATTTTACTTTTTAGAAAAAGACAAAGTTCATTCACTTCTGTTTCAAACCGTAATTCTGAACATGATTAAGTTTATTTCACTCATGCACAGGTCATATTTTTAATCATTGTATTTATAAAACAAAATTTTCGAGATACCCCGACAAAAAGCGATATTGACTAAATGGCTCAAGATTTATATATTTTCATTATTCTCTTGTTTTACGACTTGGAGGTGATGGGAACGAGGTCGATCAGATAGAAATTTGTCCGATTGTCTTTAATGTCTATTGATTTAAAACAGGGTCATTTATCTAAAAAAAGGTCAAAAATTTTACTGAAATTTACCAAATATAAAATTTCCAATTTATTGAATTAATAAGAACAATGTGCAATTGAACATCATTCAATGTTTTTGATTATTGATTACTAAAAAAGACAAGAAAAATTGCGGAATTTCCCAATCTTGATTTCGATTTCCCACAAAAGAGGTTCGTTTACACAACAATGAAATAATAAATACAGAATGGTAAGGGAGATACGGTGGAGTGAATGACCGGAATGTATTCATCTGAGTGACCGACTTTAGCATCTTCACTCTGGTTATTCAAAGTGTACAACAAAATTTAAACATACGATCCGGTCACACTCAATCCTTCAGGCAACGAACGGAAAACCCGAATTGCTCATTGTAGTAGCCGCGAAATATGGTTGAAACACTGTAATGCAGGGAACGATTCCATGCAAGAAAACTCGAATCCAGCGAAGCTGACCAAAACGCGGCATAGTGGCCCAGGTAGTAAAATTTTCCGCCATCCACCACTGGTCCCCGATTTTTATCGTATTGTATACATTGCCGTCAATATCCGTTACTTTTCCGGTTTCAAAATCTGTGGTATTCGTAACTGTCACCTGTCTTGTAAAGGTGTCGGTTAATCCTTCCGTATTTTTTACTTCCAGTTTTATCGTCTTTATCCCTTCCGTGGAATATTGAAAAGCTGCCGTTTTTGTCGTAGAATAGCTTGTGTCCCAGTTGCCATCAGATTCCCAGTCCCATCGCACTTGAAGTGCCGACAAAGACTCTTTTTCGTCACTGCTTCCCGAAGCATCGAAAGAAAATACTGTATTGATGGTACCGAATGTGGGAGTAACTGTAAATGAGGCAACAGGAGGACTTGGCTGGCGGACTTGCACAATCACAACCGCCAAAGCCTGCTTGTCCTGGTAAGCTGCCGTTATGGTCTCGGTGCCGGCTTTATCCATAGCTGTAAAAAGTCCATCTGAGCTCATTTGACCGGATGTGCCGGGTGACGTGAACCAATTGATACTGCTGGTCACTTTTTGGGAATAGCCATCTGAGAAATTTGCGTAACAATTAAATTGTTGCGTCTGATTGGTAAACAAGGTAACGGTTAAAGGTAAAATTTCAATACTGACAAGTTTTTTTTCCGGATCGGTTGGTTTTTTTTCACAATTAAATAGAATGAATAAAGGCAAGATAGTCAATATCATAAACGATATAAAAAAATGCTTCATTATTTGCTCCGTTTCTAATTATTCCCATCATCCAAGAGGTTTAACTGAATGACTGTTAAAAAATTTTTCCGATCAAATTCAAACATTAATTACTGAAAATAGAGTTTCTCGACAACATTGCCTTCGAGCATTAGAATTTAATAACTTACCCAATCCCAACCTCAGAGAATTATAGAAAACTTATGCGAGAAGGTCAAGGGATTGTGGAGGATTTTATGTGTATTTGTTACTGATGTCAGTTTTTACCGTATCATTTAATTTTTAATACAAGGTCTTTAACTTAAAACCTGAGCCACCATTAACGGAAATTGAGGCGTAAAACCTCAATTACAAGTAGGATATATTTTCTGCAGCTGCAATATATTATGATATTTCGCAATTCCAAAACTGTCTTTTCTCACTGATAATAGCCGACGCATTAAAATAAATTGCCGGGCTAAAATCTCTGCGCCCCTGTGTCTGCGCGAGGAAAAAAAATTATACTAAAGCGGAAAAGCCAGGCTGATTGTTACGGTCTGTTTATCAATATAAATAAAATTTTGGGGGAAATCCTGTTGTAATATCTCAGTTATGGGTGGAAGGTGCGACGCACCGGCTCTCGACATCTGTCAAAATTTTAAAATTACATATATTTGGCAAAA
>JAFGEC010000558.1 GCA_016931775.1 Candidatus Zhuqueibacterota bacterium
CGCAAACTCAGCAAATCCAACAAAGCGACGGAATCCGCGCCACCCGAGACGGCCATCAACACCCGATCACCGGGGGCAAACATTTTATACTCCCAGATTGCCTTGTCGATACGAGCATTTAATGTTTTATGCAGTTTTGTCACTCTTGTTCTTTTTCCAACGATTGTTGCTGCAGATCCTGTAAATCACCAATAATTGATTCCAATCTGGCCAGAAATTTTTCGCTGCTTTCCTCTCCTTTATGAACGCGTCCATTGGACAGTTTTATTCCTTCTTTCACCTCCAGGTAACCTCTGACCAGTTTGCCCTGCTTGATATGCGCCAGGCCTTTCTTGTACAATATTTCGGCTTCGGTTTCAACGGATAATTTTTCACGCGCCAGTTGCAGAGCCTGGTCGAGATAATCCTGCCCTTCTTTGAAAAACTGGCGTGTGGTGTAAAGATCGGCCAGTGCGGACAGGCATTCTATTTGTCCCTGGAAGTCGTCCGATTGTTGCGAAGCTGCCAGTGCAGAACGAAAGCTATTTATAGCCTGTTCCACGTCGTGCAATTGCAGGTATACCTGACCGGTTTGCAGATCCACCTGTACGATTCCGGCCGGATCACCAGTATTTACTAAAAGCTCTCGAGCCGTTTTCAGATCAGAAATCGCGGCTTCACCGTCATCCATTGCAGCGCGTGAAACTGCGGTGAGCAACCAGGCATGCGCCTCGGCGTTTTCGTTTTGAATAACTTGAGCCAATCGCCGGGCTTTTTCAAAATAGTCGAGAGCGATTTGATATTTCCCCTGATTGTGAAAAACCTGCCCCAAATTATTATCAATCTGAATCACCCGAAAAGTATCATTCAGAGCAGATGCCATATTCAAACTCTCAAGGTAATAATCCTCAGCATCCTGAAGTTTTCCCTGGTATTCGGATATTACCGCCAGTTGGAAGAGAATCCGCGAAATTGACAGACTGTCCTTAAAACCAGCTATAAAATGTAAAACCTGCCGGTAGGAGGAATCGGCACGCGACCAGGCTTGTATTTGAAAAGCCGCTTTGGCGTCTTCGAGCAGCGTCAGCAACAGGCCGGTGGTATCGGATAAAGATGAAAAAGCCTCCAGCGCCTTGTGACGATAAACACCGGCCAGGCGGTTATTTGATACCTTGCGGCAAAATCCGGCGTAGTTCAGAAACAACCAGGGATCATCCTGCGGCGACAGAATGGATTGATAGTAAGCGTCGATGATTTTGATATTAATCATATCCGGCTTACCACCCACATTTTCTCCTGCCCACAGACGGTGCATGTTAATGGCGGTATTGCAGAGAACGGGACGAGGGGTAACTTGCATATTTTGTTCGACAAAATATTGCAAATCCGGCTCCTGCAATAAAGCACTCCGGAACCAGGCGGACAAAAAATCGTCGTTTATAGGTACACCGGAACAGGCTTGAGACCAGTATTGCGGTAAAAACGGTAAAAAATTATCCACCACCGGCCGTGACAAAACCGAGCCGGGCACAACGACGGTTGCTTCTCCGGGGATCAACAGCAGCTTGGCGTTAAGTGCGTTAACCATTTCACGTGCGATGGATTTATCCGTATTGCCCTCCATAAATACGATTCGCACAAAGCGATCCGCATTGGCTGCAATCCGGATTTTTGCAGCCAGATTTTCGGCAGAATCAGGTACGTTGGAATAGAGCACGATGATACCATATTGATCCTCCAGAAAAGGGTAGCCGAACGGCGTCATTTTTCGAGTCAGCTGTCGCTTAATTTTAGACAGATGGTAGCCGAGCTGTGCCGCCAGACTGTCTTGCCGGACGGGCAGGCTAAAATCCGCAATTGTAATACCTGACAAGACATCGGTCACCTTGATAAAAGCCTGATGGCGGTTTTGAATTGCACGCACATTTGTAATAAAAAACAGATCCACATCCCGGTTTGCATGATAACGTTCGTACGGGGTCATGCTTTCAGTCGCCTGACGTGTATAATGACAGACAACTCGGGCAAAATCACGATCCTGCAGCAACTGCTGGGAAAATTCCTGATTAAAATCCGGATTATTGTTATCCTGTTGGATCAAACACACCCGATAAACCGCTTCTTGTGCTGAAATACAGGACGCGCTGAGCAAAACCCACCAAAATATCAATCGATTCATGATTGCCTCCAGGCTGATTTAACATCGTGGCGCAATGGAAGACGTAGAATTCTCCGCGTGCCCGCCGGTGCAAGGGACTCGAGAAAAAAATCGGCGTGGAGATCATACTTTGCAAGTCTCTTTTTAAAAGCTTGTACAAAAGGTTTGAAATTTGGCTCGTTTTCGCTCATAATGTTGGATAAATCGGAGATTTCCACAATGAGAAAATTTTGCTCGCATTTTGCAGCAATTATGATAGAAACCGGCGGCTCAAATTTCTCGACACCTGAAGTGATTGCATGCTCGACAAGGGGTAAAAGCAAAAAACGAGGAACAGGAACCTCGAGGCTGTTTTTTTCGATATCCAGCTTGAAATCAAACCGGCCAGATAAACGGGATTTTTCAATTTTTAAAAATATGTCGGCACATTTAACTTCTCTGGCAAAAAGATTAAATTCGTGACGTTCCATATCATTAATAGCCCTGATCAATTCCGCCAATAGTTCAACCACACGGTTCGCACGCTGAACATCTGTGTGCAATAAAGCCGATACATTGTGCAACGTATTAAAAATAAAGACAGAGCTTAACTGAACCGGAACAAAATTCTTAACCGCATCCTGATTTACCTTTTGCGACGATCTCGCCAAAAAACCCGTGATCAAAGCCGGAACGGTTGTCGCGGTTATCACGAAAAAAATATTGTTATGTGGGAATACCAGATAATACAGCCCTCCCGCCGCTAAGCCGACGGCAACGGGTAAAATATAATTCTTCATTGTTCTACCTTCATCGTTGTAATCAATTCGGTTGGACATGGCTTTTTTATCACGGCACGAATAACGGTTGATTCATGTTTTTCACCAAAATAATACGACTGCCAGCCGCACACCGGCAAAGCTCCGCCTTTTTCCACGGAAATTTTGACATCCTGTGGTAAAAAATGAAACGTTACCTGTAAATTTCTGAAACGACACAATACGCTTTGTTCTGCCAATCGAGTTGTACACTCGCCAAGGTGAAAAAAAAGTTCAGCCGTATGCCGGCCGCGGCCGTGTAGAATATCCCTGATGATCCAAAAATTTTCCTTGAATTCGATCGCACGTTCATGATAAACACCCAAATGCGAATATCCGTTATGCCGGGCTCGCATAAGGATGGATTTATTTTGCGTGCATTCTATCAGCTCTGCTTTCGCCCTTCGGCCCCATTGAAACGGCCCCTGAATTTCAGATTGATCCAAGCCATCGACGCGTAACGTATTGTGCGCGGACGTTCCGCGGAAATAGTCACGCCATTGACCGGCGCCGAGATAGAGATATGTACCACTGTCTCGCAACACGGGTTCACCATCGACACTCCACCAAACACTCAAAGCATCGGCATGGCCGTGAGCGGCAAGACGTCCCAAGCCCAGTGGTCCGCAATCAAAACACAGGGTTTGAGGCAATGTAACAACCGGTTTACGAATGACAATGTACCCGCCGTATGGAAATCGTCGCACAGCGTCGGTTCGGCCGGGTGTTTGGAAACTATTAAACAACACATAACCGGACATACCGCACAACCAAAGCGAGCCCTGAGTGAACCCGGAACATTTGAAATCGCTCCGCTTAAAAAGTACGGCGGCCGTGTTCAGAGCATTCTTAAACGGTGTTCTTTCACCCTCATCGAGTTGAATGACGCATCCGCCATCCTGATCGCCGATATCCGGCACGTTACCCCGGCTGTCCATCAGGGAGCTGATAAAATGGGCCATATTTTCCAACCGGTTTAATGTAATATTTGGCAAACTTTCATTAACAAAATCAATTGCAATCTTGAACAACAGCGCAAAGTAAAAATTGTATTGCTGATAATGAAGGCTCTGTTCCTTTATCACACCATCTTCAAAAACCTGTTCCGGGAACTCACGGCAAAAAAGCCGATAGCCGGTTTCACACCAACGTGTTGATTGATGCAATTCGGGATAATAACAGCCCGCATAATAAAGTCCCAATGCCTCCCCCAGCAAATGGTTGTTTGCCGAAGAGTAAAGAGATAATTTTCCCTCGATAAATAAAGCGTGTTGTTCAATGGATTGAAGAATTCGAATATACAGCAAGGGTGTAAAATGCCGGCTGTTTTTTACCATTTGCAGCGCCCACGTCCATGAGATCAAACGGAATGCCGCCTCCAGTGAGCTTGTCCAGTTGATGCCGTACTTGAACGGATTCTTTTCTATCCAGTGTTCCCAGCGTGAAAACAACTCCTGTGCGTATGTCTCATTTCCCGTGAACAGGTATGCTTTTGCCATAGTGACAAAATGCTGATGCCGGTTCAGTTCCCACACATATTTGACTTCTCGGACAGTACCGGAATCCCAATAATTAATATCTTTATAGTACACCAAGGGAATTGACTTTTCTTCAAAGATATCAAAATGCCAATCGATTTCATTCTGAAATTGATGGGTGCGGCCGAAAATAAAAAATCGCTTCTGGAGCAGATCTTTGGCCCGTTGGATGGTAAACATTTTATCATCGAGATATTCATCATCGAACAGCTTGAGCAGGCCCTGAACATCCTCTTGCCAGGGGAAAAAATCACGTTTAAAAAATTTATTAAAAACCGTTAGAGCAATGTTGCCCCGGTCTTTTTTATGTTGATAGAGGACATGCCGGCGTAAGAAGGCATCGACCGATTCCTGTTTGAGGTATCTTTTCCGGTAAAACACCTTGTCAAATCGGGTAAAAATCTCCTGCCGCATACGATATACTATCTCTACAGGATGCATGGCCAGTAATCGGGAGATTTTTAAATGATTAAAAAAACGAGACATCTAATCCCTTATCCATTGTGAATCATGCTTTGCGTACAACAGGCTGGCGCGTGTAATGGCGTTTTCTCCGAATTTTTCACGCACCCTGTCGAGAACGTCGTCGATTTTACTTTTATTTTCGGGCAAACCGTCAAACAGATCGAGCTGACGGCATTTTATATCCAGTTGTGACAACCCGACTCCCAGTAACCGAAAACTCGAACCGGCCGGATCGAAATTTGTAAACAAATCCAAAATATTCTGAAATATAACGTCCGTTTTATTGGTGCCGACTTCCAGAGTTCTGGAGCGGGTAAAGGTTGAAAAATCCTGCAATCTGATTTTCAAGTGAATGGTCCGGCCTTTGTATCCTTTGCGGCGCATTTCACGGCTTAATTCGTTACATAAATATAAAAGTATGTTTTTTAATTCTTCCGGATTTTTTTTATCGCTGTCAAACGTCACTTCCTTGCTGATGGACTTTGCCCGGGTTTCATATTCGACGCTGCGATGATCGATCCCGTTAGCCAGGTTCCACAAGTGTAAACCGACCTTGCCCATCTTGAGTTTATGCTGCGGATAGCGCGCCAGATCGCCGATGGTCTTGAGACCAAGTTTATGCAATTCCGGCAAGGTTTTAGGCCCAACGCCCCAGAGGCGGGATAAATCCAGCGGCGCTAAAAAGGCCTTGACGGAACCCTCAGAAACCACGACCAAACCGTCCGGCTTTTGCAAATCGGATGCGATTTTAGCCACAAACTTGACCGGTGCAATACCGACGGACGCAGTGAGCCGGGTTTCCTGCACGATTTTCTGTTTCAAGGTTTTACCCAATTCAACAGAAGATCCGAAAAATTTGATTGTGGATGTGATGTCCAAAAACGCTTCATCGATGCTGATCTGTTCGATATCCGCTGAAAATCCGGACAATAATTCCATAATCTGATCCGAAACCTGCTTGTAGCGCCTGCCGCGGGGATAGACATAAATGCCATGCGGACATAATTTGTACGCCCGCGAAATAGGCATGGCGGAATGCACGCCGTATACCCGCGCCTCATAACTGCATGTGGAAACCACACCCCGTCCACGCCCTTCTTTGGGATCGGCACCGACGATGACCGGTTTGCCGCGGAATTTGGGGAAATCCAGTTGTTCAACCGCAGCAAAAAACGCATCCATGTCAAGATGTAGAAAAGTTTTCGCCATTCATTTCAACTAAAAATTATTCTATTTTTAAACGCCGGTCATTTTTTGATAAACGGCTAAAAATTGTCGCCCGCCTGAAATTGAACCGGCAAAATATACGTTCATTCGGGATTCTCGGTTGTTTTTTGCATCACAATATACGACCGTACGCCGTTGGGAACCAAAT
Organism: Candidatus Zhuqueibacterota bacterium; assembly: GCA_016931775.1. Classification (GTDB taxonomy): domain Bacteria; phylum Zhuqueibacterota; class Zhuqueibacteria; order Residuimicrobiales; family JAFGEC01; genus JAFGEC01. The sequence goes on from JAFGEC010000558.1 coordinate 6,313, forward strand.
TTGACAGATATTTGTCGAGTCCGGTTATGTAGCATATCCGGTATAAAAGAATCGATAATTTTTCAAACACACGTTCATTCCACTTTTGAAACCTTTTTGAGCGAAAAATCCGGTTCACCATCCGGCCGGTCAGCAACAAAACCACAGGAATTTTTGTGGCATATTTAATTTCCTTTTCCAATGTACCGATTTGTACAACGGTCAACCCGGCTCGATGAGCCATCTCGGCAAGTTCGGACGGATGGTAGGCGGTATGGTAATAGCCTTTTGCACAATCGGTTTCCACTGCATAATTTTCCAGTATTCCAAGCCCGATCCAGTGCGGGCGTTTTCTACCGTAATTGGGTGTGGTCAACAGCGCAGAGCCGTTGGGATTTAAAACACGGGCAATGCCGTCAAAAACCGCCTGGGGATTCAGGCAGTGTTCCAGGACTTCACTGCACAGGACATTGTCGAAACTGGCCGGCCGGAAACAGGTTAAAAATTCCGCATCGGCAACGGCGTAATGGATGCCGTTGTTACCGCCTGCTTTTTTTAAAACGCTGCTGCTAAGATCGATGCCGAATCTGGGACCACCTGTATATATTCTAAGATACATGCCGCGATTACAGCCGATATCCAAAAGCGAACCGGAAAAACCGGACAGTTTTGAAACAACAAACCGCCTGCGCAGCATGCCCCTCAACGTTGAATAAACCTGTTCCTCTTCCGGATATTTTTCCCCCACCTGTTCATAAAATTTTTTTAACGATTCACGGTCATTCATTTATTTCGGCCGTTCGTGATTAACAGGGTTTTCATTTTATTCAACTCCCGGGGATCCATAAATCCGGTAATATACAAAGCCACGGGTAAGCCGGAAAACAGAAGAATTTTTAACCACAATGAAGAGGCCACCGTACCGATCTGGCCGATAAAAAATACGACAGAGATGATCACAGCCAGTTTAAGGATTCGCGTCCATTCATACGATACGGGGTATAATTTGCGGGAAACCAGATAAAGTGCGACCGCCATGATCACATAGGCGATCAACCGCGCCCACGCCGCGCCCATGATGCCCATCACGGGTATCAGAAAATAAAGCGCCACCAGGTTGCCCAGCATGCCGCCCACAGTGATAAACGGAAGATAGCGGGTTTTTTTGTACAAGTAAATTCCAATTAGAAAATTTAAATAGGCGGCATAAAAAATATACGCCAAAAAAATCACCGGCACAACGATCGTCGATTCCCAGTATATTTGCCCGATCAGCGAAAACCGGCCGATATGCAGCCGTACGATATTTTCGATAAAAAGGGAAAAAAAGATAAAAACCACACCACATGCCGTGATCACATAGGTAAAAACCTTGGCAAAAATGTCCCTGGCGTCGTCCTGTTTGGAAGTGGAAAGGAAAAACGGGTGCCAGGCGAACCGGAAGGCGGTGACAAACAATGCCATAAACATACCCAGCTTGGCACCGTTTTGGTACAATCCGACGGCATCGACACCCATCAGTCTCTCGATAAAAACACGGTCGATTGTATCCATAAGA
>JAFGEC010000074.1 GCA_016931775.1 Candidatus Zhuqueibacterota bacterium
AAGAACCGCCGGTTACGGTTACTGAAGACACGGAAGCAGCGGATGCCGTAGAACCGGTATCTCCTGAACCGGAGGAAGCGAGTGAGGGGCAAACTTTGGCCCTTCAATCGCTCATCCCCGGCCGAACACCGGCTATCGTGAAACCGGAAGAACCGCCGGTTACGGTTACAGAAGACTCGGAAGCGGCGGATGCCGTAGAACCGGTATCTCCTGAACCGGAGGAAGCGAGTGAGGAGCAAACTTTGGCCCTTAAACCGCTCATCCCCGGCCGAACACCGGCTATCGTGAAACCGGAAGAACCGCCGGTTACGGTTACTGAAGACACGGAAGCGGTGAATACCGGGCAATCAGAATCCATTGAACCTGAGGAAAATGGTTCCGAGGTCGAGCAGTTGGCAGCAGAGCCGATTGATCCCGATTCTTTGCCCCCAGTCGTTCAGGGTGAAATATCGGAATCCGAAGCCACAGAAATCGAGGTGACAGAACCTTCTATGGAGCAACAAGATATACCCCAGCCAATGATTTCCGAAAAAACGCCCGCGATCGCTCAAGCCGAAATACCGGAATCCATGACGTCTGAATTATCCGTTGATTCTGGGGAATCCATAACGGAAGAAAAGAATATCCCACAGCCGCTGGATCCCGGAATAAGACCCCGTATCATTCAATCAGCAAAACCTCAAGCCGTATTAGATGAATTATCTGCTGAACAGGAAGAAACTATATCGGACGAACAAAATAAGCCCAAACCGCTGATTCCCGGACGGACGCCCCGCATCATTCAATCTGCAAATCCGGAAGCCGTATTAGAAGAACAGACTGCTGAATCGGCTGAAACATTATCTGAAGAACAAAACAAACTCAAACCGCTGATTCCCGGACAGACGCCGCGTATCGCTCAATCAGAAACCAAGTCCACTGATGATCAAGTAACGGCCTTGCCGGAGGATCAGGACGAAAAACCGCAACAAAATGACCGGCAAATAAAGACTGAAAGCATAAACAATGAGGATGTGGAAGAAAAACCACCTGCTCCCCGCCGCCTGGTGAATAACGGTGCCATTACCCGGGCGGTGATTACCAATGGAATTACCAATTACGAACCGAAAGACGATGTGACATCGATTCAACGTGTACAGGATAAAAAGATATACTTTTTTAACGAAATTCAGGGTATGCTTGGAAAAACGCTCAATCACAAATGGATATATGAAGGTGAAGTCAAAGCCACTGTTCCCTTTAAAGTCAAGGGCGATCCGTATCGTGCTTATACCAGTAAAACCATGATGACCATTTGGCTGGGAGAATGGATCGTTCAGGTTGAGGACGAAGAGGGTAATATTCTGGCAGAAGTATATTTTGACTATGTAGAATAAAATAAAAAAAGCGGGCCTTGGCCCGCTTTTTTGTTAAAAATCCTCAGTGGGTTCAATTGAAAATTCTTCTTCGATTTTTTCCGTCACCGGGGGGGCTGTCTGTTTAAATTGATCGATGGTCATTTGAACATCCATGTTGAAAAAGCGATAAAGGTCTGAGATGACTTTCCCTCCGTTGTCCTGGAGACGGCACACCAGAGTTACTGCTGCGAATTCAGTTTTCACTACTTCAGCATCCGGCCCTTTGCCGATTTTCACTTTTTTCTGTTTTACGTTAAACGGTTTAATTGTGACGGCCGGGAGTAAATATTCTTCACCGGAAGTATTGTCCAGAAATGCCACCTGCACCAATCCCCGCACCATATTATTAAATAATTCACCGACCTGCAGACTATTATCCAGCTCGGCTTCAACCTGAATAACCACCTGACGAATGATTTCCTTGTCTTCTCCTTTTTCATCCGCCGGCCAGTATCTTTTTATTATTGTACGTTCAAATACCAGCATAACTGATCTCCTTGTCGACAAATCCAGGTAAAAATTGCACCGGTCAAAACATACGAAATAAATTATTTCCATGCAAGGTTATTATATATAAGGAGTCATGAAAAGCAAAAATATGAAGACAACCGAACAAAAAAATACGACAACCGTTATTTACGACGGCGCATGTGATCTGTGCCAGGGCGGCGTGCGGTGGTTGAAACGTAGAGCACTACATGGGCGATTTAATTTTATAGCCTGTCAATCTCTGGATCACCATCGTTTTCCGCAAATCAATAAAAAAGAATGCATGCAGGCAATTGTTGTTATCTTACCTGATGGAAGAACCTTCAGCGGTGCGCATACTCTACCGTATCTGCTTGTCCACCTCAAGGGATGGCGGTATATTGCCGCACTGTTGAGAATCTGGCCGCTCACTGTTTTTACTCCATTGGTTTATACCTGGATTGCAAAAAACCGATATCGCCTTTCATGTCTGATTAAAAATTGATATAAATCACTTGGAAAGTTGTTGATCAAATTGACGAATAAAATAAAGCTTGACTGTTGAGTAAGAAATTGCTATAATATTAAAGATTTTTGACAAATTGAGCGATGCTGACAGCTGTCTTGATCGGCATCGCTTTGTTGCCATTTAAGTGAATAGAAAGAACGATTAATAGCTTTGGAGGTGCCGCTGTATGCTGGTTCGCGTTAAAGTTGAACGCGTAACGTTGGACACAGCGACCAGTCGTTTCGTCGTTATTTTAAAGGATGAAAAACTGAATAGATGGTTGCCTATCGTTGTCGGTTCTACGGAAGCCCAGGCGATTGCGCTGCAATTGGAAAATATCGCACCACCGCGTCCTTTAACACATGATTTAATTAAAAATCTTCTCGATTCCATTCATGTCAAAGTTTCTCGAGTGGTTGTGAATGACTTACGGGAAAATACATATTTTGCACTGGTGGGATTGCAGAGCAACGGTGATGTAAAAAATATTGACGCCAGACCCAGCGATGGTATTGCTCTTGCCCTGCGCATGAAGGCACCTATTTATGTAGAAGAAGAAGTCATGCGTAAAGCGGCCATTTCCGATCAGCAACCGGCTGAAGAAAAGGATATTGACAAGCTGGAACAGCTTACTGTCGATTTACAAAAGGCTGTACAGGATGAAAGATATGAGGATGCGGCGCGAATCAGGGACGAGATCAAAGAACTTAAAGGTGCGGCTCGAGATAAATCGGGCTAAGCGGTTTTCTGACGCCTCCTCAGGGAGGCTTTTTTTTTGTGGATTAAACGGGAAGGAGAATGTCAGATTTTCCAGTTATGAATGGTTTTAAACGTATTTTTTCCTATTTTAATACCAGAACAGCTACAGTGCCCTCGCTGTACTTTGCCGAAGGACTTCCATATATTATTGTCAATTCCATGTCCGTGGTTATGTATAAAAGTTTGGGCGTTTCAAATCAGGTTATCGGACTCACCAGCATAATTTATCTACCGTGGGTGATAAAAATGTTTTGGAGTCCTCTGATTGATCTTCACAGCAGCAAACGCAGGTGGATCACTGGCACACAGTATATCATGGCGGCACTTTTCTTCTTGTCGGCCTGCAGCCTTTGGTTTGGTTCCTACCTTTATTTTTCCCTGGCCTTTTTCGTCATGATTGCCTTTACATCGGCAACCCATGACATCGCCGTAGACGGTTTTTACATGATGACTCTGACGCAAAAAGAGCAAGCCTTTTTTGTTGGTATCCGGGCAACCTTTTATAGAATAGCCATGTTATTCGGTTCCGGTATGCTCGTGGTGATTGCCGGAATCTTTGAGGATAAATACAAAGATATACCTCTCGCCTGGATGATAACTCTCGGAATCGGTGGACTGGTTATGCTGATACTGTTCGCCGTTCATCAGTTGTATTTACCCCATCCGGATGAGGATACCGAATCCCGTACCGCGACAAGGGAAAAAGTAGCTTTTTTAAAGATTTTTCGTATCTATTTTAGTCAGAAAAAGATAATACCTATTGTGCTGTTTGTGTTGTTTTACCGGCTCGGAGAGGCGGTATTGAGCAAAATGACCGTACCGTTTTTAAAAGAAACACCGCAAAACGGAGGTTTGGGGCTGTCAACCGAAACGGTAGGTTACGTTTTTGGTACTGTCGGAACCCTGAGTCTGGTAATCGGCGGAATATTGGGCGGCTGGTTGATTTCGCGTTTTGGACTCAAAAAATGTATCTGGCCTATGGCTCTCATATTAAAGGCTCCCGATATTGTCTACGTCTATATGGCAATCGCCAAGCCTTCCCTGACCATTGTCTATCCGCTGGTTGCCATCGAACAGTTCGGCTATGGTGTCGGTTTTACGGCTTATATGGTGTTTCTTATGACCATTGCCAAGGGTGCATATAAAACCTCCATGTTCGCCATTTCCACCGGATTGATGGCACTCGGGATGATGATTCCGGGTTTAGTTAGCGGGTACTTGCAGAATATACTGGGTTATACGGGCTTTTTTATAGTGGTTATGTGCTTAACGGTTCCCGGATTATTGATTCTTTTTTTTATTCCCCTGGATAGTTTCGGAGCCATCAAGGATTAGGACCAGATAAAAGGCGATTTGACATAGGTGGTGATCTGTGATTTTGACAAATATTTACCGGCTATTATAAAGCGTTAATTTCCCTTGCATTGCCAAGATCAGGTTTCTCAATCCCCCGTCTTTTTCGAACAGGTCCGCTTTTATTTGACGTCAATCAAGGAGGAAAAGAAAATCGTGTGTTTGGGCAAAATTTTTAAAAGCTGTCATTATTTTTCTCTCTTTTTTATGCTGATTCTGGCCTGTTCCATTCCGGCGGAGAGCCGTGTGAAACCGGGGATCGATGTTTTACTGCAAGATATTTCTCCGCTGCGGGGATGCCGTGTGGGGCTGGTGACCAATCCAACCGGTATTACTTCCGATTTTACGTCCTCGGTTGACGCATTACACAGTCATGCTGAAATTCGCCTTGTCGCTTTATTTGGGCCGGAGCATGGCGTTCGCGGTGATGAAACAGCAGGAAAAAAGATCGATTTTACTGTAGATGGAAAAACCGGTTTACCTGTTTACAGTCTGTACGGTGCGACCAAAAAGCCCACTCCGGAAATGCTCAAAAATATCGATGTTCTCGTGTTTGATATGCAGGATATCGGATCGCGGGCATATACCTACCTGTACACCATGGCGTATGTTCTGGAAGCCGCAAAGGAGAACGATTTGCCGGTTTATGTGCTGGACAGGCCCAATCCGTTAGGTGGAAACCTGTTAGATGGACCGGTGTTGGAGCCGGCATTTAAATCATTTATCGGACGGTTTCCCATTCCTTATGTATATGGCATGACCATCGGCGAGCTGGCGGTTTTGTTTAATACGGAATTTGGAATCGGCGCACAACTCACCGTTATACCCATGAGCGGGTGGCAAAGGAACATGACGTTTGAGGACACGGGTTTGACCTGGGTACCCACGTCACCGCATATACCTCACGCTGCCACTGCTTTTTTATGTGCCTGTACGGGGGGAATCGGGGAATTACAGGTATTGAATGAGGGTGTCGGGTATACGCTGCCGTTCGAGCTCATCGGGGCGCCGTGGATCGATGCCGAAACGCTAGCAGATGAGCTGAACGTGCACAAAATATCCGGAGTTTTTTTTCGTCCCGTCCATTATAAACCCTACTATTTCGGCTATCAAAATCAATCATTAGCCGGTGTTCACATTCATATCCTTAATACCGGCCTTGTTAAACCTGTCGAGGTACAAATTTCTCTGCTATGCGCATTGAAAAAACTTTATCCGGAACACGTTCTTTTCAGCACCGAACGGACCAGTATGTTCGACAAGGCTATGGGGACGGACCGGATTCGGTTAATGGTGGAAAAGGGGGCAAGCGCTGAGGAGATCATTGCATCTTGGCAGAAAGAATTGGCAGCTTTTGACATTGTTCGAAAGCAATATCTTTTGTATTAATTCCAGCTGCCGGATACGGTACGACTTGTCGGTGCACGTTATCCCGGCTTTATATTTTTCCTGCACGGTATCGATAAATTTTAAGCAGGATTTGCCTGCTTCGATCCGGACTTACCAAGTGATTTGAGGATAACCAAACTCCCCATCAATACGGCAATGTATGTTGAGAAAAACCGCCAAAGAACGACAAAGACCGGCAAGGCGTGGGCGGGAAGGATGAGCAGCATCATAGCGGAAAGTCCGGTTTCCGCGACAAAACTGCCTCCCGGCGTGGGTGTAAAGTACATAAAAAATATGATCAAAATCTGCAGTTTGATCACCGCCCCAAAATTTGCCTGAAAACCCATTCCTCGTATGACCAGATAGGCCATGACACATTTCGTAAACAACAGCAGAACAGTGAGAATGATGTTCAGCAGATGGATGCTTTTACGATTGCGCCAGTAGTAACCGAGAATCCGCTTGTATTGAGTCAGGAATTCCAGTATTTTTGCCGTTCGGTTTTGAATTTTTTCACGACGGTCAGGGAATTTTTTTTCTAAAAGAAGAGAAAACCGTTCGACTGCCCTGGCGAACAATTTGGGGTGAAAAACAAAAAGAATAAAGCCGAACAGCATGATATAAAAGGCAAAACGGCTTATATCAAGAGCGGCCAGAAGGGTGGGGCTGTTGGTGAGCCGGCCTGTAAGGCCCGACAGGAGTATTGTAGCGGTGATGAATAAAAGGGATAACATGGCGACAAAATTCAAAACCCCTGCGTTCAGTGAAGCGGGAATATCCACACCCTCTTGGTGCAGGATATAGAGCTGCGCCGGTCCGCCTCCTGTTTTGAACGGGGTTGCCGCGCCCATAAAAATATTGGCTAAATTGGCACGAAAACAGGACCAAAAACTGCGCGGGTATTTTTCATAGAGGAAAATATAAATCCGCAATGCGCCTAATAGTAAATCTGCGGTGAAAAGCAGTAAACTCCAAAAAAGATAGATGGACCTGAAATCTCGCAGGACGTGCCAGGTTTCCGATGTCCCTGTCAGGTAAAAAATCACGGTGATACCGATTATGGTAAAAAAAATGAACCAGCGAATGCCGGTGAGAATTTTTTTTCGGTAAAATTGCATTTCACCCTTTGAAATTAAAATAAAGTCACGAAAGGTAGGGATAAAATTCAGGAAAAGCAATAATACAATTGATATAGCTTATCCCACAAAGTTTTACACATATTGATAAATACTTTTAAACAGATACAAGAGGGTTAAAAAAAATAAATAACTAAAAAATATTGTATTGCTCCCCTGGTCAGCCGCTTATATATAATAACGTTCCAACGTTCCAACGTTCTAACGTTCTAACGTAATGGATATTAGTTCACTCCACCCCTTTATTCCTTCCTTTCCTTCTTTTTACGCTTGTCGTCAAAATCCTTGAGCATCTGTTCGAATTTTTGTTTTTGTTGTGGATCCAGTATCTGGATAAAATTTTCATTAAATTCATGGCGTGCTTTATCATAGCGTTCAACGTTTTTTTTACGCGCTTCATCTACCTTGGTTCGAAGCTCTACCAGCAGAGTATCCAGTTTTACCTGTTGCTCGGTGTTCAGGTTCAATTCTTTTGTGAAAATTTCCTTAAAATCCGGCGGTTTACGATGGTGACGTCGTGGATCGCGGTTTCCAAGCCCGAAGCGGTCGATGGCTATACCGGCAACCAATCCAAAAATAAAAATAGTTGTTATTACAATCCACGCTTTTTTTCTATTGTTCATAAATTTCTCCCAGCTCTTGCTCCAACGTTATATCAAAAGCAAATTGCAACGCTTGATTGTCCGTATTGATATTTGTCGGTTCAATATTCTGTGTAAAAGCAATTTCCAATTCGGTTGGTGATACGGCTGCCGGCGCTTTTTGCTGCGGGTAAAAAAGCAAGCTCAGAAGGAAAGCGATACATATTGCACCCACAACCTGAACGACGGGCATGGGAATAATATCGAAGGCTTTCCAAAAACTTTGCCTGACCTGTTTCTCAAAACGTTTCATGACTCTGGACGTAAAATAGGGAGAAACGGGTAACTTTTTCATATGCCGGCAGGCGTTTGTTATGGTATCGTTTAATACATCCGGACTGCCGGACATATTTTCCCGAAGTTTGGTGAAAATTTTTTCGTTATCGAAAGCTTTATTGTTCATAGATTTCTTCCTCCAAGGACAACAGTTCCTGTGCCAACAATTTGCGGGCCCTGTAAAGTCGAGATTTAACGGTTCCCAATTGCCATTTTAGTACTTGCGTTATTTCATTATAAGAGAGTTCCTGAATCTCCCGCAGGGCAAAAACCGTTCGTAGAGAAGTCGGTAGTTTTTCAATAGCGGCCATAATTTGTCCGATGGTTTCTTTTTGTTTGAGCTTTTGCCAGGGTGTAGGAATGTCATCTTTTAATTTTTCAAGACTTAAAGCATCCGATTCATTATTTTGCCAATAAGATAAAACGCCACGTACCTTCTTTCTTCTAAAATGGTCCTTACAAACATTGATTGCTATGCGAAACAACCAGGATTTAAAAGATGCACGGGCTTGATAATTACCCAGGGCCATCAGTGCCTTGAGAAAGGTATCCTGGGCCAAATCTTCGGTGACCTGCGCATCTCCGGTAATGGTATAAATAAGACCGTTTATGGTAGGGGCGTAAATATTCACCAGTTTAGCCATCGCCGCCTGGTCACCGTTCTGACTGGCGGTTACAAGTTCAGTAATTTCGGTATCCTGGTTCAAACAGTTCTCGTTGTTTTGTATTACGAATAAATAAACGATTAAATGACAAAAAAGTTCTGGAATTGGAATAAAATAAGAGTTTTTATCTGTTATTCAAAATACAAAATTTTGACTGTACGGTTTTAATTGAAAATGGCCATAACTTAAAAAGTGGCATTATATTCCCGGAAATTGAAATCAAATCAACAACAGTAATTGGTTGATATAAGATATTATTTTCAATTTATTTATATCATCTGTATTTACCCTGGCCGGATCGTAGAGATGTGAAATATATTCAAATATAACTTGACAATGACGGGAATGTTGTTAAATTTATTTTTGTGACCGATATAAAAACCATCGGGGTATTTATTGAATGCAAAATGGTGATTTTTGTGACAGTTGTCACCTACATATTAGTTACAAATTCGTAAATCACGCAGAACTTTTAAAGGCAAAAAATGCCAGCTAGATCAACCTAAAGGGAGGAAGTAAAATGATACGCAAACGACTTTTGGTGGTATTCACGATTACCATCGCACTTTCCACGGCGCTATGGTCCCAATATGTCACTCAACCTGTTGGGGACGCCGGTACAGTTGATTGGTCAAATCAAATGATTCGGGCGACCGGAATTGGTGCTCCCAATCCCAATATGCCGGAAACGGCACAACGGGCTGGTGCCATTGAAGCGGCCAAACGTGTTGCACTGCGGAATTTGTTGGAAACGGTTCTTGGAATGAACATTGATTCCGAAACAACAGTACGCAATTATGTGGTGGAGAACGATGTGATTAATACCAGGGTCAGAGGAGCAGTCCGTAATTTCACTGTTATTGATACACGCTACATGTCCTCCGGCGATATTGAAGTGACCGTGGAAATGCCGATTACCGGCGTTATTTCCGATGCTTTATTGCCGCAGGTTATGGGCGGTGCTCCTATCGCAGCCGGTGGTGTTGCTCTATGTCCTGTTTGTGGTCAGCCCTGGCCGCACGGCAAGCCGGTACCTGCCGGTGTAACGTTGGCGGGAGCTTCGGGCGCTGGCGGCGCGCAACCGGCAGCAGGCGGTGCTTTTACAGGCCTGGTTGTGAATGCAAAGGGCCTGGGCATTCGTCCGGCCATGGCACCTAAAATTGTTGATGAAAACGATCAGGAAGTTTACGGATCCAAATACGTCAGTCGCGAATGGGCGGTACAGATCGGTATGGTCGGGTACGATAAAGATGTCAGCAAAGCACGCGCCAATGACCGTGTAACCAACAATCCTCTGGTGGTAAATGGATTGCGGGCATCCGGACCCAACAAGGCGGATATCGTGGTCTCCAATGCGGATGCAGCGAATATTCGAAACGCCGCCGCGACACAGAATTTTTTGGATAAATGCAAAGTGATGTTTATTGTTGATTAGATCATAATGAACACAAAAAGGAGATTATGAAAATGAAAATCAAAATATTATGGGTGATTCCTGTTGTTTTCATTACACTGGCGATGATTGCGGGTTGTGGTCCCAAACCGATCAAACCCGAATCACAATTGGATACCAAGGAAAATCATTTCAATCAGGGCATACGAGAGTATGACCGTGGCGACCTGGATGCCGCCATGGGTGAATTCCAGCGCGCACTCGATCTGGATCCGGATTATGCGGAAGGATTTGCCGGCCAGGCCCTGGTTTGGGCTTCAAAGGAGGATTTTAAACAGGCGGTTAATCTGGCCGAAAAAGCCGTGGGAAAAAACGATAATTCCGTTGATTGTCACGTGATTCACGGCCGGATTCTGACGATGGAACGCCGTGGTGATATCGAGGATTGGGTAAAACGGGCGGTTAAAGCGTACGATCGTGCGTTAAAAATAAATCCCAACAGCGCCAAGGCCCTGTTTTATAAAGGCGAGACATATAAAGATGCCTATATGTTTGGTGATGCGGCAGCCGCTTTCAGCAAAGTCATTGAGCTGAAAGGCGATTTTGCCAAAGAAGCTGATGCCGAATGGCAACTGGTTCAGAAAATACAGCGAGCCGCCCCCGGGACGGCCGTCGGTAAAAAGATTGCTTTAATTGATGAGATCGACCGGGCGGATTTGGGCGTGTTGCTGATTGAAGAATTAAAATTGCTGGAGGTATTGGATAAAAAGCGTCCCAAACAGTACGATACCGGTTTCAAAGCACCGGAAGATCCCACGCAGATGCAGACATCTCAGGTTTTAAAAATGGCCGATGTGACCGATGTGGAAAACCATTGGGCCAAAAATTGGATTGAAGATATTGTTGAAGCCAAAGGTATGGATGTTTTTCCGGATCATACTTTCCGTCCGGATGAAAAGATAACGCGTGCCAATTTCGCCATGATTATGCAGAATATTCTGATCATGGCTACAGGTGACGAGAGTTTGGCCACAAAATTCATCGGCCAGCAGTCACAATTTCCGGATGTGAACGCCAGTCATTTTGCCTACAACGCCATCAGTCTGGCCGTTCAACGCGGATTTATGAGCGCGGATAAAATGTCAGGTGCTTTTGAGCTGAATAAAACGGTATCCGGCGCAGATGCATTGCTGATGATTAGAGATTTTCAGAATGCATTGCGTATGACGTTTTAGGCTGGTTATATTGGAAAAAAACGGCGCCGGCAGTTGCATAACGTGCAACTGCCGGTAGCATTTTAAGCCCCCGTGAAACTGTCAACATGTGGGTGAATGTTATATTCGATCAAGACGGTGTGAACGAAAAATATCGTTTGAGGTTATATCAAGATCGGGAGGAAGAATATTGAAAACCATCAGTCTATTTCTTATACTATTTGCCGGGATCGTTCCGGTCTGGAGCCAGGGATACGGCGGAAGCGGAGCGGTAACGGTTCAGGCCACCGGCGTGGGTATGATCACCTACGGCGATGTGGCTGCCGCACGCGACCGTGCTATCGACGATGCACTGCGAAAAGCAGTGGAACAGACTTTAGGTACGGTCATTGATGCACAGACAACTGTGGAAAATTACATGGTTGTGGAGGACAGGATATTGAATTGGAGCCGGGGGTATGTGAGCAATTATCGTATTCTCTCGGCCTACAAAAACACCCCCGAAACCTATGAAGTTCAGGTTGAAGCGACGGTCAATACGGCCGATCTGCAAACGGACGCCGAAGCCGTTCGTAATCTTATTATGAACATGGGAAATCCCCGCATCATGTTTCTGATTGATGAGCAGAATATCGGGCAATCGCATGACAAATACTCTTATTTTGCAGTGGATATGACCGCTGCCGAAACTGCCATGATGAACAAGTTTATGGAAAAAAGTTTTGATGTGGTGGATCCTTCAATTGTCCGGCAAAACAAGGAACGTGATGTGGTTATGGCGGCGATTAACGGAGACGCAAAGGCGGCGGCGGCTATTGCGGTTACCACCGATGCAGAGGTGGTCGTGACCGGTAAAGTGATTGCTAAAGTAGCCACCGGTGTCAATCTCGGCGGAATGAAATCCTGTCAAGCCAACATAACCGCCCGGGTGGTTGATGCGGACGTGGGTTCAATCATTGCCACTGGTAGCAAGCATTCTGCTGCTGTTCACATTGATGAGGTGACCGGAGGTACTCAGGCGATTCAGAATGCGGCCAGCCAACTTGCCGATGAACTCATTACAAAAATTTTAGAAAAATGGCGCAGTAAATTTTACGATGTCAATTCGTTAAAATTAATGGTGACCGGTCTGCAGAGCTATACCGATGCATCACAGTTTAAAAACGCTCTGCAGTTTGTCGCCAGGGGCGTAAAAAACGTTTTTCAGCGTAATGTCGCCGGAGGAAGCGCAGAATTCGATATTAAAATAACCGGAACCGCCGATCAACTCGCCCGCGAATTGGATCAACGGCAGGTCGGGGACTTTAAGCTGGCAGTCGCAGGAGTCAGCGCCAATAAAGTCACCGTTCAGGTGATTAAGGAAGCTGCACCCGGTATTCCGGTGCCGGATGATAGTAGTAATGGTCAATAATAGGAAAGAAGAGGTTTTTAATATGCGTAAATGTATTTTAATTATTAGTTTATTAATACTGCCCGTTTTGCTTTTGGGACAGGATGCAAAACATTTAAAGCGTCGGGTTGCTGTTTTTGATTTTGAAGATAAAACCAGTCATCAGTACCGCTGGTGGACCGGCCAGCCGGTTGGAAATGGAATGGCGGATATGCTGGTCACGGAACTGGTAAAATCCGGGGATTATGTGGTCATTGAGCGTCAGGAGTTGGAAAAATTGATGCAGGAACAGAGTCTCGGAATGAGTGGTGTAGTGACCGAGCAGAGCGCAGCGCAGGTGGGGAAGGTGCTTGGCGTTGAGCTGGCGATTTTCGGTTCGGTGACGGAGTTTGGTCATTCTGAAGGTGGTGTCGGAGGTAATCTGCCGGGACGGTCACTCGGTATCGGAATCAAAAGCTCCAAAGCTACAGTTGCTATCGATATCCGCTTTGTTGATACAACGACAGGACAAATACTTGCAGCAGAAAATATCCGGCGTGAACAGGCCAAGCGGGGTGTCGCTCTATCGACCAAAGATTTTTCCTTTGATAACCGCCATGATTTTGACGATTCCATTGTCGGAAAAGCTACACGTGAGGCAATAGACGACATAGTAAATTTATTGAAAGAGTCGGCATCCAGCGTACCCTGGCAGGCCAAAATAATCAAGGGCGACGGACCGATTTATATCAACGCCGGATCGCAGGCCGGTGTGGAAGTCGGTGATGTTTTTGTGGTCTACCGTCCCGGTGAAGAACTCATCGATCCGGATACCGGCATTTCCCTGGGATCGACGGAAACGAAAGTCGGTTCCATTAAGGTAACGAACAATGCGATCGGTAACGGCAAAGCGGCTGAGTGTATCGCAGTCGACGGACAAGGATTTTTGAGAAACGATATCGTTCGTTTACAATGATTTGATTGTTTTTTATCAACATGAGGGAGGATGCCTTTGGCTTTCTCCCTTGTTTTTTACGAGGCGGTGATGAAAAGTGAATATAAATTATTGTTGACTGTTTTACTTTTGGGAACCAATGTTTGGGCTGCAGGAAATTGCATCGGTACGCTTTCATTTATGATCGGAACAACGGGACAGGTCCAAATTCTACGGCAGGATAATTCCGAATGGATGGATGCTGAATTGTATACATCTATTTTTGAAAAAGATAAAATCCGAACAGGTCAGGAAGCGCGTTGTGAAATCAAGCTGACGGATGGTGGTGTGATTCGTATCGGTGAAGAGACGGAATACGAGTTTATCCAGGCCACCGACAAAGGGAAAAAGAGTCAGGTAAACGGCGGCCGGATTTGGGCCAACCTATCAAAACGTAAAAGGAAATCCGAATTTGAAATAAAGACACCGACAGCCGTTTGTGCTGTGCGCGGTACTATTTATCGTATTGATGCCGATTCCACCACCCGTTGTCTTGTCTATGACGGCGCTGTTGATGTGGGACCGACATCTTTTTGGGAACAAACATCCGAGATTCAAAAACCCAAAAGTTTAAAACCGGTCGAGATCCCCGGTCCGTATGAAATTCCTCCGCCTTACGAAGTGTCGCTGGAGGATTGGATTAGAATCGTAAAGGGCTATCAGGTCATTGTCCGTGCCGATGGAAAATACGCCAAGTCTCGGTTCGATAAGGAGCAGGATGCTTCCATCGATTGGGTAAAGTGGAATTTGGAACGGGATTCGCATTTATAAAGTGGAAAAAGGTATAGCAGAAAAATATCAGACCGTTATTGTTATTTGCGGTATTCTGCTCATAGGCGTACTATTGTATCTGGTGCGGAGTATTTTATCCCCGCTGCTTCTCCTCTTGGTTATTTTTATCTTTTTGTTACCTTTTCGGCAGCTGCGGATTACCCGGAGCATGCTGGTCCTGGCAGCACTTGTTTTTTTTGTTTGGTTCATCCGTGAAGCGGCGCAATTGCTTATACCTTTTTTTCTGTCTTTTGTCGTCGCCTATCTTTTTGATCCGCTCGTAGACCGGTTTGAACGCTGGAAAATACCGCGCTGGATCAGTGTTCTGAGTATCGAGCTGTTTGTTTTAGCCCTCTTTGTGCTGTTGGTCATCGTGCTTTTACCTCAAATTATAAATGAATTTCGCGATTTGATCACGGTGAGTGTCGATTACTCTAATCGTTTTGCTGTCTGGCTGCAAAATGACGCCCTGATTATCCTGCAGCGTCTCCATGTTGATATTTCAAAGATTCAAGAGGTGGCGTTTCAGGATTTATCCGGTAAGGTCCAAACGATTATTGAAACAACCTTAAAAAGCGCTATAAATATTACATCCACTCTTTCAACTGCATTGGGTCAACTGATTAATTTGATACTGGTGCCATTTTTATTGTTTTATTTTTTAAAGGATTTTGACAAGATCAAAAAGTGGGTGATAGGGCTATTTCCTGTTGAAACAGGTACTATTTTTGAAAATTATCTGAGACGAATAGACAATATTCTCAGCGGTTTTTTTCGTGGTCAGCTTATTGTCGGTTTGATTGTGGGAACGTTGACAGGAGGTGGATTGTTATTATTGGGCGTTAAATATTCACTGATCCTCGGTGTTATGGCGGGCCTATCTACAATTGTTCCATATGTGGGTTTACTTATCACCCTCGGTTTTGGAATTGTCGTCGGAATTTTTAGCCCTTTTCCCTTAATAACGTGCATCAAAATTGTTGGTGTGATTGAAGCCGTCCAGATAATGGAAGGATCGTTCCTGGCGCCAAGGATTGTCGGTGACCGCGTTGGCTTGCATCCGGTCTGGGTGATATTCTCAATACTTGTTTTTTCTCACTTTGGGGGATTTTTAGGTTTGGTCGTCGCCGTGCCCACCGCCGCAACCTTAAAGATATTTATTCAAACCGGTCTGGACCATTACCGCAACAAGTTTATTAAATCAGCATGATAATAAAAGATATTTATACAAACGGTCTCGCTTTTAGGCTTGGTTTACACGCAGGCGATCACATTGAAAAAATTAACGGTCACATTATTAAAGATGTCATTGATTTTCAATATTGGTACAGTGATGATATCGTAAAAATGACGATTCGCCGTGGACCGAAGACGTTCATTGTCGAGTTCGAACCCGGTGAAAACAGCCGCTTCGGCGCAGAATTTGAAAATTTCAAGTACAAAAAATGCGGCAATCACTGCATTTTCTGTTTTATCGATCAAAATCCAAAAGGTATGCGATCCTCTCTCTATTTCAAGGATGAAGATTACCGTTTGTCTTTTTTATATGGTAACTATGTCACCCTCACGACGGTGAGTCAAAGCGAATTGGACCGTATTGTTCAACAGCGTTTATCTCCTCTATACATTTCCGTTCATGCACTGGATCCCACTGTTCGTCACGAAATGCTGGGTTTGCGCCGGCCCGATAAACTGGAGGAAAAACTCGCCTTTTTATCGGCAAACGGGATTGAAATGCATGCTCAGATTGTTTTATGTACTGCCATCAATGACGGCCGCATTCTTGAAAAAACCGTGGACGAACTCGCCATGTACTATCCACAGTTAAAAACAGCGGCCATCGTTCCGGTTGGATTAACACGTCACCGACACGGTCTTACTCCTCTCGTCCCTGTGGACGGTAAATACGCAAAAGACCTGTTTGTTTGGTATAAAGGAAAGATTAAGGAATTTCAGAGACAGTACGCGACTGCTTTCGTGTTTCTTGCAGATGAGTTTTACTTGCTGGCCGACGAACCTTTTCCGCCGGTTTCGTTCTATGAAGATTTTTACCAGATTGAAAACGGTGTGGGTATGGTGCGGGAATTCTGGGAATCTTTTAATGATATTAAGGCGATGTTACCCAAAAGAATTCCGCAAAAAAAGTTGACCATTGTGACCGGAAAGCTGGCTGGGCCGCTTCTTAAACAGCATATCCTGCCCGTTTTGAGTGCGATTCGGGGCCTTGCCGTAAATATAGTGGAAATTAATAATGAATTTTACGGCCTAGGCGTAACGGTTTCCGGATTATTGGTTGGTGAAGATATTGCCAATCAAATACAATCAGCACATGATAGTGACTTGGTTGTGTTGCCGCCAAACTGTTTGAATGAAAATGAACTGTTTTTAGATAACTGGACTATTCCCAAACTGGAGGAGAAAATCGGAACTCGTGTCAAACAGATTTCGAGTTTTTTACAAGTCTTCGAAACATTATGAAAAAAAGAATTGTCGCCATTGTCGGTCGTCCTAACGTGGGTAAATCGACCCTGTTTAACAGAATCATTCGTAGAAGAGAAGCGATTGTAGACGACGAACCGGGTGTCACACGTGATCGCAATAGTGCACCGGCCGAATGGGCCGGTGTCGAATTTGATCTCCTGGATACAGGGGGCTACGTCCCCAATACAACCGATGTTTTTGAAACAGCCATTCGCCGGCAAATAGCGCTGGCTGTCGAAGAAGCCGATGTCATTGTTTTTTTGACGGATGTTGTAACGGGAATTACAGGTATCGATCAGGAAATCGCCGATTTTTTACAGCAATCGGGTGCAGCCGTTATATTGGCTGTGAATAAAGTCGATAATCAGAAACGCGAGGCCGATATCCTCGAGTTTTACCGGCTAGGATTGGGTGATCCGATTCCAGTTTCCTCAATAAGCGGCCGCAATATGGGAGATTTTCTGGATGCCGTTATAAAAAAGTTGCCGCAACAAACCGGAAAACAAACGGAAAAAAGTAACGCCTTAAAGCTTGCCGTCGTCGGACGTCCGAATGTGGGCAAGTCGTCATATATCAACGCTATTCTTGGGCGTGATAAGATGATCGTAACGGAGATTCCCGGCACCACCCGCGATGCAGTGGATACACCCATGGCCTACAATAAAAAACAGCTTGTGCTGGTGGATACAGCCGGTCTGCGTAAACGCGCACGTGTTCATGAGAACATTGAGTATTTCAGTAATGTACGTACTTTGAACGCCATCAGGCGATGTGATGTGGCGGTTTTGCTTTTA
>JAFGEC010000559.1 GCA_016931775.1 Candidatus Zhuqueibacterota bacterium
ATGGATGTCTACTTTTTCCTGAAATTGTTCTTTGCCGACGGCACATGCCTCCTGACAGGAAATCGGCTCATCGATGGTGAGTTAAGTATTCTGCAGATTCTCATGTCTGCAAATTATGGAAAAACCTGGTTACCCTATATCCCAGTTATGTATAACACCTGGGTTAATAATGCGATATTTATCGATCAAACTATCTTTGCCGCAGTTTGTCAGGATGAAAAAATCAACGGTGAAATGACTCCCGTCGGCAAGATTGCTAAAACAAATCTACCCAAAATACCTTCTTTGAAAAAAATTACCGTTACACCAAAGTCCGCAAATCTGTCTGTAGGAGACAAACAAGAGTTCACAGCGAACGGATCCAACCAGGAAGATAAACCGATGCCGATTGAAAATCCCACCTGGGCAACAACCGGCGGCGGTACCATTGATCCCAACGGCAATAAATGCACCTACACGGCCGCCGAATCCGGCGAATATACTCTCACCTGCAGGGAAGAGGGAACCGAGATCGAGGGTGTGGCTGAAATCACCACAACCGGTCCCCCGAATGTGGGCCGAATCGCGGTCAAGGTGAAACCGGCGAACAAGGCCGGAACTGCGACACCGGAAACAGCACAGGGCAAAATCGGAGATCCGGTCGCTGTTAAGGCCGAACCCAAACCGGGATGGATTTTCAGCCACTGGATTAACGCCACACCAGCGGGCAATCCTGAAGCTGTTGCAATTCTGAGTGATCCCACCACACAAGTGGAAGCCTGGTTCAAACCCTTCCTGACATTGTCCGAGGGACCGGAAAATCCCGGCTACACACAGATTTGTCCACCCAAATCCCCTGAAGAACATACCAATACCCCCATCATCCAGATAGTTCTCACTGCATCTGCAGCGGATAACTGGCTGCTCACCGGCGTCACCTTTAACATGGAAGGTTCGGGAGGTGCGACAGACGTACGCAAGGCCAAGCTCAGATTGAATGATGCTACGGGTGTGGAACCGGACAGCACGGATTTTTCCCCCGTGATCAACCTGAAAATTCCCCCACCTTATAATCAGCTTACGGCGGGCGAATCAATAACCCTGATGATGACCTTTGACTTTGCCTACCAGGAAAAACCCTGCGAACAGGATGTCAAAGATTTTGTCGCATGGACCAACCGGGATAATATTAATGCCAAATCGGAAAATTATGCTCTGTACGCTATTCTTCCGAACATACCGCCAGCACCGTTAAAAACCGTTAAAGGCGGACCAGCTGTGGTCGCGTGTGTGGTTAACATCAATTCACAGAGAGCTTATAATGCCATTCAACCCGCGATCGATGACGCCTTTACCATGGACGGCCATACCATCGAGGTCTGCCCCGGAATCTATAGTGAAAACGTGTCGGTTACCAAAGAGCTCACCATCCGTTCACGCGCCAGCTATAAAGAGACCATTGTCCAATCTTTGATGCCTTTGACTCCCGTATTTCATCTCAAAAAAAACAATATTACCGTAGAAGGATTTACCATTCAAAACGCCACATTTCTGCAAGCAGGGATTTTTATTTTCGGCAGCACGCTGAAGGACTGCATCATCAGAAATAATTTCATCAAAAACAACTATATCGGAATTTTTGTTAAAGACGGCGAAGCGAATTTAATCTATGACAACACCATTTCCGGTAATACTGAAAGCGTATCTCGATAATAGGCCAACCGGCCAAAAGAAATAAAATTTACAAAAACATCATCGGCCTGCAGCCCAATGGTACAGCTATTTTAGCCAACAAGATAGGGATTTATCTGGGATCACAGGCCAACTTGAATGACATTGGAAAAGGGGAGTTTTACCGGGAAGGCAATGTCATTTCCGGTAACAGCGAATGCGGCGTCAAAATAGAAGGTGAAGGGACGGTCAACAACCGGATATTCAGCAACTATATCGGCACGGATAAAAACGGCAGCGTGGAAAAAGGCAACAAATATGGTGTATGGATTACCGGCGGTGCCACAGCGGATACGGTGGGAGGTAACCGCGACTTTCCAAGCCGCAACGTTATCTCGGGTAACACCCAATACGGTATACTCATTGAAGGCAGCGCCACCAAGCGACATGTCATTCGCGGCAATTTTATCGGCACGGACAAGACGACACAAGTGGCGCTCAAGAATAAAAATGGTATACTGATTCAGGATGGAGCGACCTCCAACATTATCGGAGGTGAGGAGCGGACCAATAAAAATATCATCTCGGGAAATGACTGTGGCATCCGGATAAAAAATATAGGGACAACAAAAAATTGGATTACCGGTAACTTTATCGGCGTCAACCTGGACGGTTCCAAACCGCTGCCCAATGTTTTTGGAATAAAAATTGGTCCCTTGGCACAGGAGAATTATATCGGTTTGAACAACATTCAAAGCGGCCGGGGTAATATCATTTCCGGAAACAGTGAAACTGGAATTTTGCTTGTTGATGCAGCGGACAAGAACAAAATCAGCGGAAATATTATCGGTACCAATGAAACGAATGCCACGGATGTACCCAATCAAACGGGGATTCAATTACAGAATGGGATTCAATATACCATCATACGCGGTACCTCTGATGAAGAAATAAATGTGATCTCCGGCAACACCAAAAATGGAGTGGTGATTCAGGGTAATCATAGCGATTTTAATCATATCATGGGCAACGTCATCGGTACGGATAAAGATGGCACCATATCCATTGCCAACGGCACCGGTGTCCATATACTCGATGGTGCGAAAAACAATATCATCGGCATCAAGGAAAATATAGGTAAAGGAAATATTATTTCCGGTAATTTGGAAAATGGTATATGGGTAGCTGGACGAGAATCGAGCAAAAATATAATTTCTGGAAATTATATCGGTACAGATATGGATGGTGTCCTTGAACTGGGCAATCAATATGGTATTGTTATAGATGACGCAGCGGACGGAAATATAATAGGTGGTTCGGGAATATATCGCAATATTATCTCAGGGAATGAAAAAAATGGTGTATGGATAAGGTACACAAGGGATACACGGATCGTCGGCAATTATATTGGAACGGACAAGGATGGACAGATCGATTTGTATAATCGCACAGGTATTCGACTATACGCAGCGTCTTACAACCACATTACAAATAATAAAATCTGGTATACCTGCGACGCCATCGTTCAGGTCAGTTCGGCCATGAACAGGATCCAAAATAATGATATTTCTGAAAGTTCCTGCTTTTTAACCGGTATCCACCTGGACAGCTCCCAAGCCGTTATCGTCAGCAACAACATCACCAAAGACGCCGGTGATGCCATCTACTGCGAAAATGGTTCCAGTGCGGTGATCGCTAAAAATAATATTTTTGATAACGCCGGCTATGGCGTTCACAATACGGATCCCGGTACCACAATCGATGCCGGCGATAACTGGTGGGGCCATCCTGAAGGCCCGGCTGGCGGCGGTCAGCAGGTCCAGGGCAACGTCGATTTCAGCCACTGGCGGTCGGATGAAGTCAAAGTGGTGGTTGCCGCCGGCAGGGACACACTGTTTTTGCAACCCGGCAGCACCGATTCCATCTTTTGTTCGCTGCAAAACTGGGCTAAACGTGATGACGAGCTTACTCTGGAAGTATACTCTGAAACATCCGAATTGCAGTTTTCTCCCGCTGAGTGCTCGCTTGTCCTGGTCAACGACACTGGCGCGGACACCACTATTCATGTTACCTTGTCAGCTGACGCAAAACCGGGAATATCCTGCTGGATTTATTTCAAGGCGACCTCGGTTGCCGATCCATCCACAGGTGATACGGATTCTGTACTGGTATGGATATACAACCAAAAGCTGGCTGCCGTTTCGGTATCACCGGATGAGGTGACGCTCGAATGCGGGCAAAAGCAGCAGTTTTCAGCTACAGGCTACGATTCGCTGGGAATACCCATGCAAATTCAGACGGCCTGGCATGCGACCGGTGGAACCATTACACCATCGGGATTATATACTGCTGGACCGACACCAGGAGTATACAGTGTCAAGGCAGAAGAACAGATGAGTCATCTGACGGACTCTGTCATTGTCACCATTGTACCGCGCACATCGTTGCTATCGTATATCGACATTATTCCCTCATTCCTGCCGATCAGGACAAACCGCACTCTGGTCTGCCTGGCAACCGGGTATGATTCCAGCGGGAAAACATTTGAAATAAAGGTGAACTGGTGGAGCAGCGGCGGGATTATCGACAGCACCGGGCGATTCACCGCCGGTCCGGATACCGGCATGTTCATCATCACGGCACAGGAAATGACCTCATTGTTGTGCGATACGATTGACGTTCATGTCCTGCCCAATTTAATACGTATAAATATGGAACCTAAATACGTACAATTAGAGCCTGACAAGTCCCAACAATTTACGGTATTGGGTTACGGTGCGGATGATCAACCGGTGACCGTATTCCCGCACTGGTCAACATCAAGTGGAACCGTCGACCAAAACGGTTACTATACCGCCAGCGCAGATACAGGGTGGTATAAGATAACGGTAACGGATACCCTGAGTCAGCTGTCGGACAGTGCCCGTGTGCATACTATGCTCGATACGCGGATTACAGACCAGACTGAGTTGCTACCGACGGAATATGCCCTTGGTAACAACTATCCCAATCCTTTCAATCCGGAAACTACGATAGAATACAGCGTCAAAAAAGACTGTCACGTCGGCATCAAAATTTACGATATCCGCGGCCGACAAGTGGCCGTACTGGTGGATGCATTTGTTCAAAAAGGAATGTATAAGGTCAGATTTAATGCCGGAAACATGGCGACAGGTGTTTACTTCTACCGCATGCATACCAAAGAATTCACCGCTGTAAAAAAAATGGTGCTGCTGGAGTAAGGTAACTTTTAGTAGCGTTTCATTTAACGAATTTTTTCTTTATTCAAATACATATCTTACACTACGTCCGGGCTGGTTTGGATCTTGCGGATTCACAATTTGCAAAATGATCACACCATCAGCATCCGGATACTGTGCTCTAAAGCTCAGTTTGAGCGGCAGCAGATTAAACCGTACCTCACGGGTTTCAATGGCATCACACGCATCGTCATTATCCTCATGGGATAATAATATTTTGGTTTGCACAGGCTCGGATTCCATAAATCCGCCGAAATTTGCCAGCACAAAATCATGTTCCGCACAGCCGCCGCCGTACTCCACAGTAAAAGAGATCGTATCTCCGGAAATGACCACTGCTTTTAAAACATACGGATCTTTGGGTAATTCTCTCACCTGTTCTGGTGTAAGAATTTTGATAAAGGGGAGAAAATCAGGATTTTCAAAATCATCCCAGGGGAAGGGAAGATTTTCGCAAGCGGACAAGAGAATAAAAATCGACAATGCCGGAATAAGGTAATATCTTTTTTTCATGATTTATCCCTTATGATAATGATCGGTTTCCCAGTATTTCATAAAATACATTTTTATTATTGGGTAATGTAAAAAATATTGAATTCTAATTCAAGGGAATATTCTTTTGAACGGCATCGTTACTTGATGTACCGCACAAATTGGGAATTATTACAATGTAAAGAAAAAAAACGCAAAGAACCGTAGATAAAAAATTATACTCTCGTTTTTGCATTATTAAGAAAAAGCGGCAAGACGATGGCAC
>JAFGEC010000560.1 GCA_016931775.1 Candidatus Zhuqueibacterota bacterium
CCATTGATTTTGAGGTCAAATTTTTAAATACATAAAAATCAATTATTTATAAAAATGAAAATCGTCGAGTCCGACAGGCTCCTAGTAAACAAATTAAAAGCATTTTTTTCATAAGCTTTTCCTTTTTTTTATTGCCCTGGCAAATAATATTCTATTATACAAATATTTATCAATAAATTGTAGTTTTTTTTGTTCAACCTGTGTCCGGTAGGAGTAGATTGCCGTAAGCGAATGGCCTTTAAATAACTGAATAAAAATGAGGTTGTGAGTGATCATGAATATATATTATTTTTTACTTGTTATTCAATGGTATTTGTTATATTTTATCTTATGGTGGGAAAACCAGAGGGATAAGTCAATGAAAATTCTAACGGGAACCGGACGGGTGGTTATGACGTATCCTGTGCCTGCGGCGATTCGACGATAATTCATCGCTGATATTATATTTTTACAAATGAAATGTACCGAGGTCAGTTTGACATTCTGAACAAAAACATTTGATTCCATTGCACAAAGACCAGCTTTCTTACTATGTGTTTTGTAAGGTCTCGTGTGTGAGAGTAGACGAATTAAATTATAGGAGATTGCCATGAGACAAGGGACTTTTGTTTTTATCCTTTTCATTTGCAGTAAAATTGTCGTTGGACAATTGCTGTTCGAGGAAAATTTTGATTATCCGGCTGGCGATACATTGACCTACCATAACTGGGTACAATTCAGAACAGGTGCTTTACCGGTTGTTGCCTCGGAAGGCCTTTCGTATCCGGGTTTCATCGCCTCGAGTATCGGTAATGCCGCGGTTATCACATCCGCCGGTGGCGGAGAAATAAAAAGAGTTTTTGCTGAGCAAAACAGCGACAGTGTTTACGTATCATTTCTGGTAAAAATAATGGATGCCCCAGTGGGTGATTACAGGCTTTTTTTCTATGCCGGGCCGCCGGAAATGAAAATTTTTGATCGAAGATTGTCTTTTTTTGTGAAAAAGTGGGAATCCGCTGATCTGTCGTTTGGCGTTTCAAAATTGGGTGGGACAAAAGTCACAAATCCGGATTATTCATTGGATTCGACATATCTTGTTGTATTAAAATACACTTTTAATCCGGATACAAACGATGATGACATGTTGTCCATGTGGATTAATCCTCCTTTTTCAGATACGGAACCGCCCCCGTTAACACAAATCTCCGAAGGAGAAGATGCTCCCGGGCTGGCGGAAATTGCCCTCAGCCAAATCACCCTGAGCAATCAGCCTCCGGATGCAATCGTGGACGGAATCGTGGTTGCCAAAGAATGGTCCGAGCTGTTTGTCGATGTGGCGCAATTCAAAGATGCAAATCTTGAACAGGTTGTGAGGATTGCATTAAACAAACCGGCGGGCGAAATTCGGGATATCGATATGGAAAAACTTACCTCGCTTTATGCAGCTGGAAAACAGATCACCGATATATCCGGATTGGAATATGCCGTCAATCTAACCACGCTCAATCTGCAGTTAAATCAGATTACAGACATATCACCTATCAGCGGTTTAACAAAGCTGACCACACTGTACCTGCATACCAATAGAATTAATGATATCTCTGCTCTTCAAAACTTGACGGATTTAACTCTGCTTCATCTTGCCCATAACTCCATAACGGATTTTCAACCGCTGTCGAATTTGACGAAATTAACATTTTTGAGTCTTGGAAACACGGCTGCCGTCGACATTTCCGTTTTGCAAAATATGACGCAAATGCAAAAACTTTATCTTTATGCAAATGAAATTACAGATATTTCCACCATACAAAATATGACAGAGCTTGTAGAATTGGATCTCGGGGCTAATGCTGTTACCGATATCTCTGCCTTAGCAGATAAAGTCAAGCTCCAGTTGTTACTTCTTTCGGACAATCATATAACTGATATTTCACCCCTCGCTGGTTTGACAGGATTATCGACGTTAACCTTGAGTTATAATAATTTTACAGACCTGAGTCCGTTATATGGCTTGAACCAACTGGGTCAACTCAGCCTCGAATCAGCCGGTGTACAGGATATAACATTTCTGGAAACTTTTTCACAGTTGCGTTCACTTTACCTCTCTGTCAATCAAATCAGTGATCTGTCACCACTCAATACTTTAACATCATTGAGAAGTTTGTCATTGAGTTTAAACGATGTAACCGATATAACACCGCTGCAGAACCTGGTAAATCTTTACATGTTGGATTTATCATTCAATAGACTGCGTGATATTTCAACACTTGGAAATTTCACCGGACTGACTCAATTTTACTGCAGCAATACCTATTTGGATCATCAGGATTTGATCACATTTTATGATCTGGATAGTCTTGAAACGTTAAAGCTGTATAACAATCCCGGCCTTATCAGCGGGACAGCCATTGAAGAATTGGCTGAAAATCTCCTGCATCTCGATGCCGGGGAGATTGAATGGTCCGGGACGGCAGGTGTCGACCATGATTCTACGGCTTTTTGCTGGATCTTTCCTTATGATTCGGCAGCCGTCGGTGAACAGGTGTCCGCACTGGCCACTGCGACCAGCAGTTCGGGTAAAAAATTACAGGTGAAAATCGATTGGGATGATGGAAACGTATCCGACTATTCGGATCTGAAGGACAATGCAGCCGTGTTTGAATTTTCACATGTTTATGAAGTTGATGGCTGGTATGATATCAAAGTAATGGCCAGAGATGAAAGCGGCAGCGAAACGGCTTGGTCGGTGTCGTGGAGACTTGTGGTCGGCCATCCAATTGTGGCCGTCGCAAACGACGGAAAGATCATAAAACATTTTAAACTTGAGCAGAATTATCCCAATCCGTTTAATCCTGTGACATCCATTCAATATGATTTAAAGGGCAAGTCCCATGTGGAATTGGTTATATATAATTACCGCGGGCAGCTGGTGCGCAGGTTGATCAATTGTCCTCAGACTATGGGTTCGCATCTCGTAAAGTGGGACGGGCGAGACGAGGAGGGAAAACAGGTTGCCGGTGGAGTGTATTTTTATAAAATACAGATCGATAGCAAAGATGAAAGCTTTATTGATGTGAAAAAGATGATTTGTCTGAGATGATCGTCCTTTCGTACATAATATCTAATGTGCTCTTTTTCAATCCAGATTCGGGAAAGTGTATATCTAATTCTGTGTGATTAAATTCTCATCGTGTTTTAAAACAAAGGAGGATGTCATGAAAAAAACTTATTTGTATATGCTTTCGGGATTGTTTTTAATTGTCGTTTTATCGTCTATTATCATCTGCCAGATGACCATACATAAAGGACCGGCCAATCCTATCATAGGCACCTGGCAATTTATCGGTGCTTTAGATTCCACCGGGAACAAAATTACGGCTGATTGGATTAATCAAAAGTCGTATACCGTCCTTTTGGAAAACGGCACAATACTCATGCTCGGATTTTTGGATAGCTATCCCAAGGGCGGAGAAAAACCATCCACACTTCAAGAATGGGAGACCATCAACAAAACGAGCTGGGCGAGAGTCGGCACATATACTGCAGATCTGGAGAAAAAGACGATTTCGGGTCAGTTTCCACTGGATACAAATCCGGAGAGTCTGGGATGGGATTTTACCGTTTATTATGAAATGAAAGGAGATACGGTTACGCAATGGTTTGATGGAGGAAAAATGAAATATGTGAATGTGCGTGTAAAATAACATTTTGCAATATAGAGCGTGAATTCGCTGTGTCACCATTTATTGCGAAGTAACAAGGTCAATCCGGGAGAAATAGACAAAGTGTGTGATGTTGTGCGAATTCACGCTCGTTTGTTTATTGTAAATAATTTTTCATGGTCCAGAATAAAAATAGAGTTTGACAATGGTAATCAAACGAAAGGGACAATTAACCGCTTTACTGAATGTTATTTGTTTAATTCTTGTTCTCCTTTGCAGCGGTGTTTTGGGAAAAAACTCTGGGAAGCGTTGGGATAACACAACACTCAAATCTCTCGATCCGTGGGGTGATACAAAATATAAAAGTTTTGACATTCTGGCCACTTATTACCGGCAGAATTCCGATTCATGCTTTTTCAGAATCGACTTTTTGGATTTAGACCAAGATACAATTCCCGCCGTGATCCTCCTTATCGATAACGAGCCGGGTGGCGAAACCCAGGTTCAGCTCGATAATAACACCATTTCCACCGATATTCAGTGGGATTATTTGATACGGATGACTGGTGAAGGTTACGGACAATTGTTAAATTTTTTGAATCAGGATAAAAGCGATTCTTTGTGGGACATATCGTTTGATACACAACTGGATTTTCTCAGAGCTGTCGTTTCCGCTAAAATGTTTGACACTGCTGAAAACGGTTTGACAATGCAGGCTTTAACATATCGCGAAGACACGGTCATTGATAAAACTTTGGTCTTTACAACACAAGACACGGCCGGCCGGGCAAAGCTGGTGCTTTCTTTTATGAACGCGTTTATCGGATACGGACCCCATGCCGTTTCCTGGTACGACGGTTATGCCCAGCAATATAAAAACCGGCCACGCACTCGTGGCGGATTCAGGTATCTGCTGGACGCTGTGGAAAAGTACCGCCTGCCGTTAACCGTTAACGATCTGCGTATCGAACAGTTGCCCGGTAATGAATATCTCGGTATCAATGAACGATTGATACAATTGTGGAAGAATAAACTCCTGGATCCGTTGTCCACCCTGAACTACGGGCATTTTATGTGCTGGCAATCCGATAGAGTGGACGACAAGGCGATAAACATTATGCGCGATTTGCGCAACAACATGGAACTTTTCGTTTCGGATGTGTTTTACCCCTATGAAACCATGATCCGATACAATGACTTGGATGTTATAAAGAATGCGGGATTCAAGGCTATTTATGGATTGGACCGGTATCCGTACTGGTTCGGTCCTGTGACCGATTGGGGCGATGCGGAAACGGTCAGGGCGGTTGTCGAATCGTCGAAAAAGATCCACCAGGTCGGGGATATGAAATTTTTCTTTCTGCCGATATACGGCGGTTTTGCCTGGGACACGAGGTGGGAGGACTTGGACTGGAGTCTCGATATGTGGGATGGAACCGATGATGGGCTGTTTCTGTGGCTGCGCCGGATTTTGCATGATATGGCTATAGACCCGGACCAGGAGAAGGTGTTCACCCTGGGTACGGATCTGAATCTCACCAGCTGGCTTTATCATGAGGACCTGGAACGGGATTTCAAATGGATTGCCGGCCATCCGTGGATTGAGGTGACCACATTTTCGGATATCCTTACTCGCGGTTGGACACCGATCATCCACGAATCCGGATCGGACCCGCAACAGCCGTTGGAACAGTACCTTATTGAAAACGACGGGCACTATAACGCATATTTCTGGCAGTACTATGATGGCGGCATTTCGGACGGTCATTCACCGGTCGTGCCTGCAGGTGTAGAGATAGAATCCTATCGTGATTATGTGCCGTACCTGCGCGATGGTGAAAAAATACCTTCGGGGATACCCATGGGAGATGAGCAAACGAATGGAGCCATTATAAAAAATACCGTCGATGGACTTTTTTCTTGTCCCGATAACGACCTCACAACTCTGGCGTGGCTGTCTTATTTTAACGGTATTGCCGAACAAACACTTCACGCCGGCCGGTTTTACGAGGGCAATCAGGCGGCCGGTGGTGATTTCGGAGGACAATATCTGCACCCGGCGGCTAAATTCCGGGCCAATGATCTACGCCAGGTCAACAAGCTGACGGCTGCCGCCAAGTGGGTGCAGGATGTTTTGGATGGCCGCATGTATGACCAGACCACGCTGACCGAACAGGATCTGGATCTTGATGGGGAGAATGAATATCTGATGCAAAACAACCGGCTCTGTCTGATATTTGAGAATGACGGCGGCCGGCTGGAATATGCCTTTTCCTATCACCCGCAATTCGGTGCCGTTCAGCACATTGCACCGGTGTACCAGCAGATGTTCACCAGCGACGGATGGGGCTGGGATTACACCATGGGTGAAGTCGCCACCGCACCGACCTGGAATCAGCAGGCCGATGCTGCATTTGTCGACGACCTGGATGGCGATTGGCAGTTTGATTATCCCGTTTACGACGTTTCCGTCCAAAATAACAATCTGGTTTTTACCGCTCCGGACTGTGTTTTGGTGAAAACCATCCGCCTGGAAGGTAATCAGGTGGTTGCCGATTATGACGTAAAGAGCGATGGAACGGCTGGTTTTGGGATTGGTCTGGTGGTGAATATGTTCAATATGTTTAATATCGATTGGGATGACAGGCTCAGTATCATTCAGGCTGAAAAGATGATAAAGATGCAAACGGTTTCAGGCGGTCTGTCCATCATCGATTATTCCGATCCCGATATTTACCTTGTCTCCCTCACATCGTTTAACGATTCACCGGCTGCACAAGAAAAACAGGAGCGGGATTCGTATGAAGAATATCCTGCCGGGCATTGGCTCTATTATCCGTACAATTCAACATCTTTTTCCGGTAAGGGTAAGTTTTGTGTAAAATTGAACCTGTTTTCCAATGCGGCGGAAACAAGAATCGAAAAATATGTTGAAAAGCATATCACCGGTATAAAATTATGGGATAATTATCCGAATCCATTCAATAACGAAACCCGTATAAAATTTGATCTAATTACCCCGGGTTATGTTGAATTAAAGGTTTTTAGCAGCATCGGACAGGAAATTAAAACACTGCTAAAAAAAACATGCCGGCCCGGGCACTATGTTATTTCTTGGGATGGGACGGACGAAAGTAATATGGCTGTTGCCAGTGGAATATATTTGTTCAGAATCGAGTCAAGTGAATCCGTTATGGTAAAATCTTGTGTTCTGGTGCGTTGATTTTTTCATGCTTTTAAGGTAAATCCTATTTGGTTAATTAGAAGCTTAAACCACTGCCTCTGGCAGTGGTACCAATAAATGGTTAAACCGTTTTATTAATTGTTTAAAAACTATTATAATGTACCTCCCTGAAA
>JAFGEC010000561.1 GCA_016931775.1 Candidatus Zhuqueibacterota bacterium
GATCTACAGGATATTCAGCAATGCCGAGTTGCCCTATCCTACGGTAACATTAAGTAACGGCGAAAAAGTACTGCTCAACTCGGCAGGCTATGGCCGGTACCGGGCAGTTGCCAATCGTTCCGACCGGGAGCTTGTGTTTTCACAATTTTTCAGCACACTGAAAAAATTCTCCAATACTTTCGGTTCACAGCTGGCAGCACATGTCAACACGCACATTTTCAACATGCGGGCGCGAGGATATTCAACCTGTCTAGATGCTTCCCTTGACCAGAACAATATACCTACAGAAGTTTATCTCAATTTGATAAAAAATGTCAATGACAATCTGGACAGTTTTCACAGATATTTAACTTTAAAAAAACGCATGCTGGGTGTTGATACGTTAAAATATTCCGATGTTTACGCACCCGTTGTCAAAGGGCTGGACATGGAATACGACATTGAGGAAGCGGTTCAGATGATCTTGGCAGCGGTGGAACCACTGGGCGAAGAATATACACGAGTGGTTAAAAAAGCGATGGAAGAACGATGGGTTGACGTTTATCCCACCCCGGGAAAAAGGTCCGGCGCTTATTCCGCCGGGGATATATATGATGTGCATCCGTATATTCTTTTAAATTATACAGGATTGTATTACGACGTCAGCACCTATGCCCACGAGTTAGGTCATACCATGCAGAGTTACCTGTCGAACCAAAATCAACCGGCCCCTCTGGCCCAATATCCGATATTTACTGCTGAAGTGGCATCAACTTTGAACGAACACCTGCTGATGCACAAACAGCTGAGTCTTCTCAAAGACGATAAATTGCAACTCACATTGATGATGAATTTTCTTGATAATGTCAAGGGGACCGTATTTCGCCAAGCCCAGTTTGCCGAATTTGAACTGGAAATGCACCGGATGGCGGAAAGGGGCGAATCGCTGACGGGTGAAAGCCTATCAAATTTATACGGCGGCATCCTGAAAAAGTATTATGGACACGAGAAAAAGGTTTGCTTTATCGATGATCTTTATTCCATCGAGTGGGCGTTTATACCGCATTTTTATTATAATTTTTACGTTTATCAATACGCCACCTCTTTTACCGCATCGACCGCCCTATCGGAAAAAATACTTGCACAGGAACCGGGTGCAAAGGGAAAATACATCGACTTTTTATCCGCCGGTGGCTCCGACTACCCCATTCATTTGTTAAAAAATGCCGGCGTTGACATAACCACATCCGAGCCGTTCGACAAGACAATGACGGCGATGAATAAGGCAATGGCAAAAATAGAAGAGATTATAACCCGGGTTGAATAAGACTGAAAACGGGTATGAGTTGATCACCGGGGGTGGCATTTGATCAGTTTCATTTACTCAATGATAAAAAACGGACAAAAATGGGACCGATTGAGCCCTGATAAGAAGTGACCATTGTCCGTCATAAGCTGAAGACAGATAAGCACCAGCGTCCGATCCGTTCCTTGAAATATGAAAAACGGACATTTACTGGTTAAATTCCATTATTCCATAAAGATCAACTTTCTCGCCACAGTATGGCGTTCGGTTTCCAGGACGGCAAAGTATATTCCGGATGGCAGGCCATAGTGCTCACTGCTAAATATCATGCTGTGATCGCCTGGAGACATATCCGCTCCAAGTAGAGAGGCGATTAAGCGTCCGTTGACATCGAATATTTTCAGGGTTGCAAAGGTTTTCCGGTCCAAGGAAAAAGAGATAACCGTTTGCGCATTGAAAGGATTGGGATAATTTTGGAACAATACTTTCTTTTCTGGCGTGTGATAACCGGCTTGGACGTGGTTGTCAGTTTCGTGCTGATAAACCCGCACATAATCGATTGTTAACTTTTGCGGAAACTCGGTGGATCCATCGGGATTCCCCGGCCATCTTCCACCGACGGCCAGATTCAACTGGATAAAAAATTCCTGATGGAACTCGCTCAAAGCATCTGGCGTGATATCGATTACGTTGTATCTTACATCATCCACATACCATTCAATTTTATTGTTTTCCCATATGATATAAAAAATGTGAAAGTCTTGGGCAAACGTCCCGGAGTTCAACTTGAAAGATTTGCCGTAACTTGCATAATTTCCGTCATGATCCCAATGTACGGTCCCATGCACGATGTTCTCCCGGTTGTCGCCACCAATCATCTCCATAATATCAATCTCACCACATTTCGGCCAGCCGACGGAGCCATAATTTACCCCCATCATCCAGAATGCCGGCCAAATTCCCTGACCATACGGCAACTTGATACGGGCTTCAATTTTACCGTAACGAAAGGATTTTTTATTGCGGGATGTCAGCCGCGCAGAGGTATAGTTATTCCCCTGATAATTTTCTTTCATTGCTTTAATGATCAGCATACCCTCCTGAAGAAAAGCATTATCGTCACGGTCGGTATAATATTGCAGTTCGTTGTTGCCCCAGCCGTGTCCACCGGTTTGCCGGGTCCAGATAGCGGGATTGATCGTTTCATCATTAAATTCATCGGACCACACCAAAGCCCAGTTTTGCGAATAAACGGAAGGTTTAATAAAAAAGACAAGAAACAGAGAAATAACCAGAAATCGTTGCATATAAAGTCCGTTTGCAGGAGGGTTATATTTTATAATATTACTAAATTTTCGCTTTTATCGCAAACATTTTTTAAAGGCTCTCCTCCATTTTGGAAGCGTTTAAAAAATATCAAAATCCGGTGGGTCTCTTAAATAAAAACCCCAGCCAGTACTGGCCGGGGTCTTTTAAAGAAATGCCAAAATTATATTTTTACGACATTGACTGCCTGCAATCCTTTTGGTCCTTTCTCGATTTCGAATTGTACATCATCGCCTTCATCCAGTGACTTGTACCCTTCGCCTTCGATGGCGTTGTAATGAACAAACACATCATCACCGTTTTCTCTGGAAATAAAGCCATAACCTTTAGATCCATTGAACCATTTTACTTTTCCTTTTTCCATGAAATCTTTCCTTCTTGTAAAATTTAAAAAATGAGTAACACTGAATATTCCGCATAAAAAAAATCGCTTTGAACAGAAGTACCATTCTCCGCGATATTTAAATTTTAATAACTCTGAACAATACCGATCACTTAAAATAAAATAGGGAAAAACAGTGTACGTTAATATATCTGATAATATACAAAAATTTTTATAAAAAAACAAGATAAATTATAGTTTTTTTGTAATACCTCAGTTATGGGTGGAAGGTGCGACGCACCGGCCCACGACATCTTTATAAATAATTAAATTACATAGACTTATAAAAAAAGGTGCGTCGCACCTGTTCTGTCCCACCCGTAACTGATATTTTACGTTTTTTTATAGTATTTAAGTAACCGGGGGGACAAGCACAGCTTGCAACGTTATTTCCGACCCATCGCGCCTGGTGGGATGGGCCGGAGATTATTGGCAGAGGTGAGATAATAAATTCAAGAAAAATAACATTAATTACAACCAATCTGCGTCCTCATCGCGCCTGGCGGTATTGGGTCGCTAATAACAAGGAAAGCTACGCTTTCCATCCCCCCGGTTACTCACATATCACGTTTTTTTGTACTACCCAAATACCGATTTACCCTCCATTTCCATGGGTACAGGTAAACCAAAAGCCTTTATAATCGAAGGCGCCAAATCCATCAATGCGGGATTTTCTGATACAACCGGTCGGTTGGCAATCAAAACACCCGGTACAATTGCCGGATCCATGCAATGATCGGCAGCCCATTTATCGGTTCGATCGCCTACCATACCTATAGGAAATTTTCCAAGTACAGCTTCATCGGAAATACGGTATCCGCGCTGGTAACCGACCACCAGATCCGGTGCCAAGCTCATGTATGGTCCGCTGTATATCTCTTGTGAATCATAGACATTGGTCAGCATCCTTTTACCGGTTTTGGGATCCTTTACATTTACCAGTTTTTCCTGAATTTCTTTTTTAATACTTTTTTTATCCCGTAATAGAACCGAACCGTTCGCTTCACGTCCCCGAACATTGACGTAAATACCGTTCAATCCCATTGCATAAGCTTTGGTATTCTTCCAGTCCACCTGACTGAAAAACTCACCTTCATGATAACGATCGGGATCTTTGACAGCGGTAAATCCGTTTTCTACCAGCCACGTACTCAGGTGAAATTCCCTTCCAAAAGGTGCAAAACCATGATCAGACATTATCATAAGAGTCGTCCGGTCATCGACTTTGGCCAGAGTCTGCTTCAGAACATCATCCATTTTTTTATAAAAGAAATATATTGCCTCTTTTGCATCCTGACTGGCTTTGGGCTCGTACAATGGATGAGAAGGATCCATATTGCGCCACATCATGTGGGTATTTTGATCGATACTGGAAAAATAAAAGAAAAAGAATCCATCCTGGAAACGGCTGAACTCGTGATCAAAGGCTTTTAACCGCTCCTCAAGAACCATTTTGGATTGCTTTAAAAAATCCTCGTTGCTGAAAATGCCGTTGGATAGCGCCTTTGTATCTTCGGGAAAACCCTGGGTATAAAAACGCCCGATTGCTTGAGACAACTCTTTTGAATAGGAGGACGGATTACTAATCGGCAGTGTCGGATCCATTGGGTCCACATTTATTGGTGAAACATAAAGCCGAAAATACGGATGAACCTCTTGCATATAAAAACGAACCATACCACTGATCCCGGCAAACATGGGTATCAGTTCAAATTTTATCGGCACCCAATCGGAGAACTCGCCCTGTTTGAGAACAATTTCCTTGTCCTGCAAACGAATTCTGGCGACCGGTTGCCATGGATCGCGAAAAATTTCAAGATCGATATGGGTATCCTGTTTGTCTGTACGTAAAGAGTTTTGAGGTCCGTATAATTTTGTTATGACACGGTGTTGATCGAGATCTACATTCACAACACGCCCGCCGGTAAAGTTCTCAGCTCCGGGTACATGAGTATCTGTATAGAAGGTAAACGTACCGTATCCTCCTAAAAGATCAGGCGTTCCCATACCGCTGATCATACGGGACCGGCTTTTTTCAACTGGAAAATTCGCGGGCAGTTTATAAAGTGAAGCAGAGATACCGTTTTCCTCCAGAGTCGTCCAAAAGGCGGGGCCGCGACGCAGCAACTCCACACGCCCCCCCTTTAAAGGAATGGCATACTTGCCGACATCCAATGTTTTTGCCGCATCATAACTGCGCGAAGTGGAGAGGTAAGGCACAAAATGCTCAGCATCGCGATGGATAAAATCAAAGATGCCATTACCACCCGGATTGGTACCTGTGATAAAACTGGACCAGGCTACGGGACTCTGCGGTGGCATGGTTGTTCCCAGAGGTCCCATATAACCGGAATTCATTAATTTGGCAAAATACGGCATTTCACCGCGTGAAACAAATTTTTTCAGCAACACGGGATCCATACCGTCGATGCCGAGTACAATCACTCTATTGGAAATTTTGTTGTTTTTTATATTCGGAAATGCGGATAGTCCACCCGCGGAAAGTGTTGCAGCCGCAAAGGCCCCTGCAGATATGGTTCTGTTCATAAACTGACGTCTGTTTAAAGTATACCCAGACATTACTATCGTCCTTAATTAAGTGTTCTTTTAATTATTTAACGCTAAAAATAAAAAATTAATTTCTTTTTTCTCAACTTTTAATACAGAAAAAGTAATCATTTACGGATATAAAAAGCAGGATTGCTACTAAAAATGTTCGGACTGCGGAAGAAAAAAGGGAGCATATTAATTTAAAATACTCCAAACGCGGGCCTGGTTCGATAAAGCCCGTTGAACGAACAATAACCGGAAATATCAACCGAACCATGCGGTCAGTAATTATGAACTTTTACATTTCTTCCTCCTGATTTTACACGAACCGTTTTTTCTCGAGTGTCGCTTTTTTTACAGTATTCAGAAATTCATAACCACATGATTGGAAAACATTCGCATGTTCCTGACGAAAACGCTCCTCCAGCTTTATTTTTTCATGATCGTTCACAAATGCTGCCAGAACAGTGTTCATCACGATCTGACTCAAATCACCGGGGCCAAGCTGAAAAACATCTGCTGCAACTAAATACTCATCGGTTAGAGTAACTCCAAACACCTGGGGATCATCTGTATTCAAAGTCACCAGAACACCCCTTTTATAGAAAATACCGAAGGGGTGTTGAAAGTAATCCTTCACCACGCTTAATTTTACATTGCTGGTAAGACATTGTGTAAGCGGAATATGGTTGGTGACCAAATAATCCACGAGTTTGTCATCGTTTATCGAGGTGGTGCCATGGTCAATACGCTCCGCACCCAGAATATTGAGTGCATTCCAAACGCTTTCAGGGCCGACAACCTCACCTGCATGAGCAGTTCGGTGTAAAAGTGCATCATTGGCCAACTGAAAAGCCTGATAAAAGTCTTCAGGGGGATAGCGGTTTTCATCGCCGGACAATCCTATTCCCACAACAAAAGGATGTCCAAGATTTAACACTTTATCGGTCAACTTTAAAGCTTTTTCCGGCCCATGATCGCGGAGGAGATTTACGATAAGACGTGCTTCAACCATCGGCATAAACTCGGCAGCGGCCGAATAAATTGAATCAATGATATCGGCTAGAGAATAACCCAAATCCAGATATTTTTGTACGGCGCAATCAAATTCCACATAACGCACGTTTTGCCGCACCATATCGGTTAAAAGTTCCTGGGTAATTTCATGTAAATCTTTAAGAAAACAAATATTGCCGGATACCCGGCGCATACCGCGGATGAACTCTGCCAAATTGCTGAAACGGTAGAGTTTTTGAATATCTTCGGCACTCAGGCGGGAATTTTCGGGATGGTTCCTCTTGATCAATTTGACCGCTGTGTGAGGTTGCACAGAGCCTTCAAGGTGCAAATGCAATTCAGCTTTTGGTAAAAGTTGTATGAAATTTTTCAATTGAGCATCCAGTAACTAATCTCCGGAGATAGATTATAAAAAGTCTGCCTTTTCAACTGTAAGCGAACAAGCACCAAAATGTGAATCGACAGTTCCTTCCAACCGATACGGGCGGGAGTGGGAAAGCATGTGTACAAATTTTCGATACGCTTTTGGAAAAAATGTGGCTTCATATATTGCTGTCGTATCTTCAAAACTTATAAATTCCATTAATTCATCATTCTTTGTGCTTACTGTCTTACCGGTTATCAACCAGCCCGCCATTTTGACATGTTTACCTTTGTAAACCGAAAGGTCCTTGGCTTTTATGAAATCCCGAAAATTGAGCTTTTCCATATAAAGACTCAACGGATGTTGGGAAAAAATAAAACCCAAGGTTTCAACCTCATGTTTTAACATCGTGGTCCGGTTATACTGTTGAGCACGTGGAACTTTAACCGGACAAGACTCATCGAACAGAGATGCCGTGTCCTGTGCGGTTTTCTTTGAGTACTTTAGTTTTAGCCGCCAAAGCAATTCTGGACGTGTTCGCTGTTTTTCCAATGCATCAAAACAACCAGATTTAATAAATATAACAACATCTGACGGGTCAATTGTGACCGCGGACAAAAAATGATCAAATGTTCGGAAAACACCCTGTTTTTTCCGAACAGAAATCAAATGGTCCACCGATTTTTGCGATATTCCCATCAATTGGGAAAAACCGACACGGATTTTTCGATCTTTTCCAGTAAAATGTATTTCGCTTTCATTAATATCCGGGGGTAGCACCGTTAATCCCATCCGGCGTGCTTCAGAAATATATGCAAAAGTTGAATAATATCCTCCCCGATTGGAAATAACGGCAGCCATAAATTCGGCCGGATAATGGGCACGCAGCCAGGCGGACTTGAATGAAACCAATGCAAAAGAGGCCGAATGGGGTTTACAGAAACTATAACCGGAAAAACTCATGATCATATCCCATATTTTCTCACAGCCATCAAAACTCACACCTCTTGCCTGAGCACCCTTGAAAAATTTTTGCCGGTAATCCAGCACCTGGTGTTGCTTATGTTTTTTAGAGATCACTTTACGGAGATCATCAGCTTCCGCAGGATCAAATCCTGCAAGTGCGATAACAACTTTGGACACATCCTCCTGATAGACCATAATACCAAAAGTCTCACGCAGGATATCTTCCATCAAGGGATGCAGTTGCCGGTAGCTCCCCCCTTTCAGCCGTCTGATGTATTCATTTATATATCTATTGGCTGCAGGACGAATAATTGAACTGTGGATCACGAGATGCTCAAAATCACCTTTACCGGTCTTTTTTTGCAACTGACGCATGGCCGGTGATTCCACATAAAAAACACCAATGGTCTGGCCGCGAGCCAGCAATTTTTGCGTATCCGCATCGTACAGCGGATTCCACTGAGCATAATCAATTTCAACGCCGTAATTCACTTTGATCGCCAGAAGCGCATCACGGATCACGGCCAATGACCGGTTTCCGAGAATATCCATCTTTATCAATCCCATGTCCTCAGCCTGATCTTTCTCCCACTGCACCACATGAATCGGTAGCTGTTTTTTTTTACCAAACGGCAGACCGGAAGATCCGTTAGATATAACACCGGCAGGTTTGAGAACTTTTTTTGCCGGTTGGTGAGGCACGTACTGATCCAGTCCACCGGGTGCAATCACCACACCACCGCAATGAACGGAGAGATGTCGAGGGAATCCCCTGATTTTTTCGGCCAGCGAAAATATTTCAGGCCAGGGATCCAATAACTCGACATTTTTATAAATCGGATGAGTTTTGGTCAAATTCCACAAATTATCCGGTTGCCAGTAACCGGACATTTTTTTCGTGATTGCGCTGATTTCCGAATCGGGAATACCATAAACTTTGGCGATTTCTCGAACAGCTGAACGTCCTTTGAAGCTATTGTGATTGGAAATCATGGCTGCATTTTCCCTACCGTACTTTTCAAATATATATCCCAAAACATCATCCCGTTCATCCCAGGGGAAATCCACATCGATGTCCGGTGGATCCTGGCGGTTTTTATTGAGGAATCGTTCAAAGAACAGATTGTATTTAACGGGATCGACATGGGTAATACCCAGACAATAACTGACCAAACTAGCGGCGGCTGAACCACGACCACAGGTTCGCGGTGCCTGAGCAACAACATCGGCCACAACAAGAAAATAAGGAGCGAAATTTTTCTCATTTATGATTTCAAGTTCGTACGCCATTCGTTTGTAAGCCGCTTGCGGTACTTTACCATAACGTTTGTACAAACCCTCCCGGACTTTTTGTTCAAGAATTTGCTGGGCGCTTTCACCATTGGGGCCTTTGACCGATGCAAAGATAAACTCGTTAAAATTTAGTTTAAAAACACACTGACGGGCAATTTTTATACTGTTTTCTATGGCTTCAGGACAATCCGGAAACGAATTTTGCATTTCGTCATCGCTTTTAAACCAGGAATGCGATGATACCAATTCCTCTTGGGCGATACGATCGAATGAAGTATTCAGGTCAATGGCACGCAAAAGCCGGTGAATCCTGAATTCATCAGGACGAAGAAAATAAACCGCATTACTGGCGACAACCGGTATGTTGTGCTTGCGCGCAAATAAAAGTACGGCTTCACGATTTGAATGTGGAACCAGCTCTGCATAAAAATCCGTCCTGTCGGATTGTCTGATAAATTGATGCAGCAAATCCAAATCAGAGGACAAGACAATAACATCGTGTCTGAACTTGAAAAGGTATTGAGCAAAATCAAAAGTTTCGTCAGTATGTATTTTTGTAATGATCCGGCATAAAAACCTGTAGCCGGATAGATTTTTCGCAAGTATCACGCAAAAATTCTGACCGGCCGTGAGATAAGCCCCGATAATCGGCTTCAAACCGTACCGTGTTGCCAGTTCAATGTACCACACCAAACCATAAACACCATTGGTATCTGTCAGGGAGACAAAGGTTTTTCCCATTTTTTGAGCTGTGCTGCAAATATCCTCAAGTGTATTTGCACCGCGGCACATTGAAAAATTTGAATGCACATGCAGGTGAACAAACCGTTCCACCGTCGTTTTCTCCCCGTTTGGAAGCGGTACTTAGGGGATATATAACATTTTTACAACCCGCCGGTGTTCGGCACCGTTCAGACGGCCAAAATACACACCTGCCGGTACGTTTCTTCCCATCACATCACTGCCATTCCATTGACAATGGAAAAAACCTGCGGAGACATACCGATGAAACAGGGTATTCACATGCTGTCCCATTATATTGTAAATATCCAGCCGTACATTTTGAGGACGGTCCACGGAAAAAGGAATATTGGTGGACGAATTAAAAGGATTGGGATAATTTGCTAACAAAGCGAAATTGACCGTGGCTTTATCAGCCGGTTCCGGAATCCTTGAAGGAGTATCTGAAAAACAGATGAGTATTTTATGCAGCAAATCCGCCGCGGAAGAATACTTTGGTCCGCAGATGCCTTCCAGGCCAAAACCGAGCGTGACAACCTTTGAGTGTCGTGAATATCCGAATTTGACACCGGCACACGAAGGGGCGGGAAAATAATTCAACACAGGCTCTCCGCCCTCCAAAGCCAACAATCCATCCACCTGTTCCTGATTGCGGACACCATAAATACCGCGTAATGCCAACTTTAAATCCGAAAACAGCGAATCCGTTTTTTCACCTATCACCGTACTGGTATTTACCTGATCATTTTCCAGGGAAATGCCGAGGTATTTTTTTGCAAAAAGAGAATCCTCCTCCGTTCCCGCACGGTACAATCCGAACGCCAGATCCTGACCGCTGATCACCAAGTCCCCCCCACCATCCAGGTATGCAGCAATGGCTACCTGTTCGGCTTGGTTGAGCGGTTCAAAACGGAAATCATCGGTGCACCATACCACGGTTTTATATTGCTCCAGTGTATCGGGATTTTCCACCACTTCCGGCCCGGACAGGAAATCGATGTTCAAGCGCGCTGAATGGGCAATACTTTCATAAACAGAATAATACTCAGCTTTATCAGACCCGTTGATCCACAAAATATCAGCCGTTCCGATATCGATAAAAAAGCTGTCCTTTTGGAAAAAATTTGTCCCATGAAGCGTCAAAGTAAATACAGCGACCTTGTGTTCCGCTTCAGAATCAACGGTAAATGTAAAAGGATCGGACTCATTATGCAGTGGATCAATATGTTCATACAAACCCATATTGCCAAAATAGACCGAATCGTTCAACACCGTCACATAGGGACAATTACTTTCCAAAACACCGTAAAAATTGACGAGCGAATCGCCGAGATTCTGCACATAAATCGTCAATTGTCCGGTTTCATTGCCATCGATCCTGCCGTTACCGTTTCCATCGGTCTCTGTAAAAACCACCCGCGGAATATCTATTGCATAATAAACATCATATGTACCGACGCCATTGAGTACCCAGTCATCCTTATCTACGACCACACTGTCAATGGACAAATCGGATACCGTATTCCAAATAAACTGAAACGGTGCACCCTGCCGGTCCACAAAAACAGAGATTGTTGTATCCCGATCGCCGGAATAAAATGTCAATTCCAGCGGCATGGTATAAATCCTGTCCTCTTCCTGCACCTGAGAAACATATCCGGAAACCTTCAATCCGGTTTCTTTGATTTCCCAGGCCGATGTTACCGAATACACCGGATAGGAACTGCCCATCACCCACTGATCGAAAAACCAGTCAAGCGGTATTCTATAAATATCCTCACACACCTGCTGTAAATCTTCAGTCAGCGCATTGGAAAATTTATATCGGCGAAAATATTCAGGGAAAATATTAAAAAATTGATCGTCACCCATCACATAACGCAGCATGTGCAAAACAACAGCTCCCTTGTCATAGACAATTTGGTTGTAAACATCCTGATTATTGTGCCTGTACATGGGTTCCTTGAAACTTTTGGACCAGTTGATGGTCCGTGTCATATAATCGTGATAAGCCTCAGAACCACCTGTATGTTCCTCCCACAAAGCCTCACAATAGGTGGCAAATCCTTCATTAAGCCAGGTATGCGGCCAGTTACCCATGGTGACACAATCGCCCCACCACATATGGGAGATTTCATGCGCATAGAGTAAATTATCCTTGTTGCGTACCGAAACAGCTATGATATGAATCATGGTTTGATTTTCCATTCCGGCGTATATACCCTCATACTCCGCCAGTCCGCATTTTTCACCTTCAAATGGATAATCACCAAACAGTCCAATTAAAAAGTCCATTATTTCCGGAATATCCTCAAAATTTACAACCGCTTTTTCGTAATCCTCGGGATAGACAAAATGTTGTAAAAGCAATGTATCACCAGCCGGTGATACATAATAATCCTCGATTGTCCTAAAATTCGTTATCGCCAGCGATATCAGATAGGTCGCAATCGGATATTTTTCCGACCAGTGAAAAGTGGATGTATCATCGCCGTTATCCTGCTGCAGGACAAGAGTACCATTGGATGCCACGATCATCCCCGTAGGGATGGTAACGATCATATCCAGAGAATCGGCCTTGTCCCAGGGTACGTCTTTGCATGGAAACCAG
Organism: Candidatus Zhuqueibacterota bacterium; assembly: GCA_016931775.1. Taxonomy (GTDB): domain Bacteria; phylum Zhuqueibacterota; class Zhuqueibacteria; order Residuimicrobiales; family JAFGEC01; genus JAFGEC01. The sequence continues at coordinate 12,536 of JAFGEC010000561.1, forward strand.
TTACGGGCATACCAGGGTGCGTTATCGGTGAAAACCGCATTCTGACCGCCCCGGGTTCTGAAAACCATTCCGGCTTCATCGGCGCCATAGGCTTGTTCGGGATATCCATCAAATTGCACCACAACAGAAAACAACTCGTCACGGTTGTAGGCACGATCCAGCCGAACCGCCACTCGGTCATTCCGGCGTTCAAAACCCTTCACGTTACCCGTTACATTCGGTACATTGAACACACGGTCCAAATCCAGTAAAATTTCGTCGGTTAGAGCCAGTGTACTTGCAGCGACTATTGTAACTGTGCCGTGAATACGTTCCTCAGCCGGAAAAACATCCAATTCGATCCTGTAATGCTTGACATCGAAATTTTCCTGCTGGTCCACAAGAACTTTTAAAGGCGAGCCGGCATCGGCAAAGAGCCGGAGGGGCACTAATATGCATATAACAAGTAATTTTTTCATGTCGTTAACTCCGAAAAGGTACCTTTTTCCTGCAAACGTGACCGATTACGATTTTGGATAAATAGACCAAACAACTCCAGATGTTTGTTTTTTTATCTGTTACTCGACGACTGAATACCCGTCCTGCAGTATTCCAGGCGTCAATCTAATAAACACCCGTTGAAATAAATACAGTCAATTACCACCGCCAGAGGCGGCGACTTGATAGGGGCGCCCTGAAAGGTGCGCGAATGACTCTTTTTTTCAATTTCTAAGAGCCTGTCGGACTTGTATCGTAAGTATCTGTTTTTTCTACACCATTGATTTCGAGGTTAATTTTTTAAATGCATAAAAATCAATTA